>NZ_JANIAG010000119.1:0-17423 GCF_028682155.1 Pseudomonas sp. 39004 | reverse complement strand
CGAAGAGGCCGGTACAGCCCCCGATTTTTTTGCTAGCGTTGGCGCACAACAACAGGACGCGCGCCATGAGCAGCCTCACCCAACCGGCCACCGCCTTTCGCCACACCGCAGCCGACGGCTACAGCCTCGGCGGCTTCTGCTGGCGCCACGCCCAGGCCAACCCCCAGCGCCCGCTGGTGATCATCAACGCCGCCACCTCCGTGCGTTGCCGCTATTACGCTCGCTTTGCCGACTACCTGTTCGCCCAAGGCTGTGATGTGCTGACCTACGATTACCGAGGCATCGGCGAATCACGGCCGCCTTCACTGCGCGGTTTTCAGGCGTCCTGGAGCGACTGGGGCCGGCTGGACTTCGAAGCCATGCTGGCCCACGCCGCGCAGGCATTTCCCGGGCAACCGGTGGATGTGGTGGGGCATAGCTTCGGCGGTTGCGCGGTGGGGTTGGCACCGTCTGCCGGGCAGGTCAGGCGGGTGGTGATGGTGGGTGCGCAGTTCGCCTACTGGCGCGATTACGCCGCTGATCAGCGTTGGCGGCTGTTCGGAAAATGGCATCTGGTGATGCCCTTGCTGACCCGTGCGTTCGGCTACTTCCCCGGCAAGCGCCTGGGCTGGATGGAAGACACGCCGGCCGGAGTGGTGCACGACTGGACGACCCGTACGCCACGCTATGAGCACCGGCCAAGCGGGCAACGGTTGCAGAGGGTGCCGTTTGCACAGGTGCGGGCGGCGACGCTGGCAATCAGCCTGACCGATGACCCGTTTGGCACTGTGGCGGCTACAGAGCGATTGCTAGGGTACCTGCAGGGGGCTGAGCGTCAGCACCTGCGTATTGCACCTGTGGATATCTCGGTCGAGGAAATTGGCCATTTTGCGTTTTTCCATGACCGCTTTCGGGGCAGCCTGTGGCCGATTGCCTTGGCGTGGTTGCAGCAGGGCGGTTTGCCCGAAGAGGTGCCGGGGACGGTCATCAAATAACAGGGGTCGCCTAACGTTGTAGGCGCGCCTCGCGTCGCGAAAGGGCCGCAAAGCGGCCCCAGTAATTTCAAGCCTTACGCGAAAGTGGCTGCCCGGTGAACTTCACCCCAGCCAGGCCATGCGCGATCAGCGCACGGATATTGCCATGGTCGCTGCCCTCAGGCGTGGCCACCACATCGCGATAATGCTCACCGAAGGCCAGCAGGGCCTCTTCATCGCTCAAGCCTTCCAGCAGCGCCAGCCCCAGGGTCTTGCACGAGCCTTCGTTCTGCCCGGCGGCATTTTCCACGCCGCCGTTGTTGAAGGCCTGTGGCTGATAGCTGTAGTGGGCGGCGATGAACGCCAAGGTATCGGCAAAGACGTGTTCGCCGCTTTTCAGGCTGGCGCGCAGGGTGTTCAGATCAGTCACGAGGTTTTCCTTTTTCGAACGCCGCGTGTTGTTCGGCGCTGGCTTCTTTCTGGTATTGGGCTTTCCACTCGGCGTAGGGCATGCCGTACACCGCTTCGCGGGCGTCATCCAGGCTGACATCGACTTGGCGCTCGTCGGCAGCGGCCTTGTACCACTTGGACAGGCAGTTGCGGCAGAAGCCGGACAGGTTCATCAGGTCGATGTTCTGCACGTCGGTGCGTTTTTGCAGGTGGTCGACCAGGCGCCGGAACGCGGCGGCTTCGAGTTCGAGCTGTTGTTGCGGGGTCATGGGCTTCTCTCAGGTCATGCGATTCTTCAGGTGGCGGCCACCGTTGATGACCACCTGGCTACCGGTACTGTACTGGCTTTCGAGCAGGTATTTGACCGTGTCGATCAGCGGGCCGGCGCCGGGCTCGAATTCCAGCAGGGCCTTTTTCAGGGTCTGCTGGCGGTAGGCTTCGTCACCCCCTTCCTTGAGGATCAGCAGCCCGGGCAGGATACCGTTGACGTGCACCTTGGGCGCGTACTTTTCGGCGAACGACAGCACCATGTTCTGCAGCGCGGCCTTGGTGGCGGCGTAGCCGATGTGGCTCTTGCTGCCCCGCGAAGAGGTTTCATCGCAAATGTGGATGATGTCGGCCTTGCCCACGCTGCCTGCCTTGCCCAGCATCTCGCCGAGGGCCAGGTTGAGGTGGTAGGGCGCTTCGACGTGCAGGCGGAACATGGTGTCGAGGTTGGCCAGGCCATCGTCGAGCCACAGGGACGCGTTGTGGATGATCGCGCGCAAGCCGTCGTAGTGGCCTTGCAGGTAGTCGATCAGCGCCTGGCGGTCGGCAGCCTGGCACAGGTCGGCCTGGAACTGCACGATGTTGGGGTGTGCGGGCTGCGGCTGCAGGCTGCGGCTGGCACTGACCACCGTATGGCCGGCTTGCGCCAGTTCGAGGGCCAGGGCCAGCCCGACGCGCTGGCTGGCTCCGGTAACGAGAATTGGGCTGTTCATGTTCGGGGCGGTCAACTTGTCTGTCCTTTCGTTGCCGCCCAGCATACCCGAACTGTTTCCCTCTTGTAGACCAGCCCTCAGCGGCTGCGCAGGGCTGCAGCAGTAGCCGGGGCAGCCTGCAGCCAGCCCGCCAGCAGGCGCGTGGAGAGGGGGATGAACAGGTACACCATCACAGGCGTCAGGGCCAGGGTACTGAGCATTACACGTGGCACCAGGTCCATGCCTGCCAGCCAATGCCCGAACAACAGGTTGAACAGCAACGAGACCGGGAAAAAGGCCAGCCAGATGGCGACTGCCTGCTTCCAGCGTGGAGGTTTTTGCACCTTATTGGTGCCAAACCAGTCATCGATACCGCTCACACGCGCTTCTTTGGGGCGTTCGAACAGCCCGTTGCCACGTTGCAGCCAGGCCCGGCGTGAGGCGGAGTGTTCCCAGGCGTGCAGGGTGGGTTCGTCGCTGAAGCGAAAGATGATCTGGAATTCATCGCTATCTCGGGGCGGTGCGAAGATGCCCGAACCGAGGTAGCCGGGAAAGTCGGTGGCCAGTTGCTCGCCTTCGTGGAGCCAGGCCAGCAGGGCCTGGTAGCGGCCATGGGCAGCGCGGCGCGACACCAGCAGGGTGACGGGTGGGGTAGACATCATGTATCTCCTGACGACGGGGCTGGCGGGTAGCTGGCCCCTTGGCGGCGTCGCCCGGGGTGGTGGGCGACGCAGGCATGCAAGCAAGAATCGGGCGCGAATTATCGCGATATGGCTTCGTACGGCAAGAGCAAGGGGGCGAACAGTTGTTAACATGCGCACTATGCTCTTCGTAGTAATATGCGCGTTCAACTTCCGCACACAGGGTACTCAGTGCAGATGAGCAAACAGGGACGTACCTCGCCGGTCGACGAGGGACTGCAACACCAGGAGCTGTTCCCGATTCGTGAAGTCTCCCGCCTGACGGGCGTAAACCCGGTGACCCTGCGCGCCTGGGAGCGCCGCTATGGGCTCATTCAGCCCACCCGTACCGACAGTGGCCATCGCCTGTACTCCCAAGCCGATATCGATGATATCCGCAATATCCTCGGCTGGCTGGAGCGCGGCGTTGCAGTGAGCAAGGTGGGTAGCATCCTTGTCCGCAGCCAGGCGCTGGTGGAGGAAAACGGTGATGAGCAAAGTGCCCGGCTGAGATGGCGGCAGCAGATACACGAGGCGGTTCTGCGCTTTGATGGCACGCGCCTGCACCGTCTGTTCGACAAGGCGTTCGCGAGCCATTCGCTGGATCAGGTGTTCGGCGAAATCTTCATGCCGGTGTGGCACGACCTTGCGGCAGGCCAAGGCGGCTACGGCCAGCGGGCCTTCGGCCAGGCCAGTGAATGGCTGTTTTTCGATCAGTTCTTGCGCAGCCGCGTGTTCGTGCGCTTGCAGCTATCGCGCATGCCGCGCAGCCGCAGCGTCTTGCTGGCGCCATTGGCGGGGCCTTGTCACGAGTTGGAATTGCTGGTGACAGCCTTGTTGCTGGGGTGCGACGAGGTGGAGGTAAGCGTGTTGGCGCCAGGGCAGCCTTTGCAAGAGCTGACGCTGATTTGCGAGCGGCTCAGGCCTGATGCCTTGGTGCTGTTCTCCAACCAGGCGCCGACCGCCGAGTTGAGCAAGCGCCTTGGGCGCTTGGTGGTGGGCCTTGAATGCCCGTTGCTGCTGGCCGGTGAAGTGGCCGAGCTGGCCCAGGACAGCCTGGCAGGCAGCCCGGTAGCGTGCCTGGGGGCACAAGGCAGCGTGATGCGCCAACGGCTGCGACAGTTTTTGGCCGGTCAGCTCGATACCTGACTGTGCAGCTCCGGGTGAGCCTGACGATGGGCTTGCAGGATGTATTCGCGCAGGCGCTCGATCTCTTCGGCGGGGCTGCAGCTCAAATCGTAGGCCGCAAGGTCGGGGCCAATGCGCCGACGCAGCACACCGTGCAGCTCGATAGGGGCAATGCCGGCAGGTGCGAAGCACAATTCGAAGCGCGCAGGGGCTTGTGCCAGGTCGCGGATCTCCAGCAAAGCGCCCTTGAACGAGATCTCGCGAACCCACAGGCCGCTTTGCTGATCATGTGCATCGAGCAAGGCGCTTGGCTGGTCCATGGACAAGCGCCATGGGCGCAGCATCGGGCCGTCTTCGTAAATTTCCGGGGAGCCCAGCTGCAGGTGCAGGGCATGGAACTCGTCTTCCACCAGTTGCAGCGGAAAGCTGATCTGCTGGTTGTTGAACTGCGCCTGCAAGGTCACCTGCTCGTTGGCCACCAGGCGGGTGAGCAAGGTCTGAATCCGGCGGTCGCCATTGACCAGCAGGCTGGACATCGTGTCAGCCAGATTAAACTGGGGCGAGTGCTGCATGTTCTGTATGAAATCCAGCTCGTCCTGGGTCAGGAGCGCATCTGCTTGCATGATCGAACTCGGCGGTGGCGATTTCTTCAACGGGATTGACCGTGCGTGGCGCGCTTGGTTCAGGAGCGTAGATCGGATTTCGGACGAGCGTGCATTTCTGCCAGTTCGCGCTCCAGTTCGACCTGGCGGCTGACATCCTTCTGAATGCCGATGAAGTAGGTGCGCTGCTCGGCGTCGTTTCTCACCGGGGTGATTGACAGTTCGTTCCAGAAGGCGCTGCCATCCTTGCGGTAATTGCGCAGCACTTCGCGGCATGGGCGGCCCTCGGCCAAGGCCTTGCGGATACGCGCGCGGCCTAGCTGGTCACGGTCGTCGGCCTGCAGAAAGCGGCAATCCTGGTAGAGGATCTCGTCACGGGAGTAGCCGGTGAGGCGCTCGAAGGCGGCGTTCACGTAGATCAGGATGGTGTCTTCACCTTCCTGTTCGGCGACCACGATGCCGTCGTTGGACGCATCGACCATCGATTGCAGCAGTTGCGCGTTGATCATGTTCGGGCCATTGGGCAAGAAAAGGGGGGCTGGTAGTTGGGTCGAGGCGGCCTTTTGCCAGCGTTGAATGCTAGTATCCTACGTTTTCACTCAGTTTCGGAATCCTCTTCCCGATGAAAGTCGCCATTATTTCCGGGTCGGTGTACGGCACCGCCGAAGAAGTCGCCCGCCATGCCGAATTGTTGCTCAAGGCTGCGGGCCATGAGGCTTGGCATGCTGCGCGTGCCACCCTGCAGGACGTAGAAGGTTTTGCCCCCGAGGCATTGCTGGCGGTGACTTCGACCACCGGCATGGGTGAGCTGCCGGACAACCTCATGCCGCTGTACAGCATGATCCGCGACACCTTGCCCGCCGCCTGGCGCGGGCTGCCGGGCGCGGTGATCGCGCTGGGCGACTCCAGTTATGGTGATACCTATTGCGGCGGTGGCGAGCAGATGCGTGAGCTGTTCGCTGAGCTGGGGGTGCATGAAGTGCAGCCCATGCTGCGCCTGGATGCCAGTGAGACGGTGACCCCGGAAACCGATGCCGAACCGTGGTTGGCCTCGTTTGCGCAGGCCCTCAACGCCTGACCCGCTCCAACCTGCGACTCAACGGGCGCGCTCACGCAACAACGCCAACCACGCCTGCGCTGCCCGTGACAGGTACGCCCCCCGCCGCCAGATGAACGCGATGTCCCAGCGCAGGTCCAGCGGCGCCTGCAGCGGCAAGCGCACCACCCCGGGGCGTTCCAGGGCCTTGGCCACCACCCGGGGCAGCAACACCACGCCCTGGCCCGCTGCCACCAACGCCACCAGAAAATCCGCCTGGCCACTGCGCCCGCCTTCTTTCGGGGTGAAGCCCTGTTGCTGGCAGGCCTTTAGCAACCGGTCATTGAGCACGAAGCTGCGCTGATACAGTAGAAACGGCGTATCGGCCAGCTGCCGCAGATGCACGCCATCCGCGCCCGCCAGCGCATGCCCGGCGGGCAGCAGGGCATCGAGTGGTTCGTTGCAGAAAGGCTGGTGCTCGAAGGCGCTGTCACTGGGCGTGAGGCTACCACCGAGTTCCAGCTCACCGCTGCGTACCGCTTGCTCGACGCTACGGCTGCCGCCTTCAAGCAACTGGATGGCGATGTTCGGGTAGCGTTGCCGGTATTCGGCGAACAGGCCGGCAAACAGGGCATCGCTGCCCAGCATCGGCAAGCCCAGGCGCAGTTCGCCGCGAGCCATCTGGCCGAGGTCATCGAGTTCGCTGAGCAATGCCTGGCGCTGGCGCAGCAGTGCTTCGCCGCGCTCCAGCACGATGCGCCCGGCCGCAGTCAGGTGCAGTTGCGAGGCTTGCCGTTCAAGCAGCGGCTGGCCCACGTCCTGCTCCAGCTGAGCCACTTGCTTGCTCACCGCCGACTGGCTGATGTGCAGGGTCTGCGCCGCCTGGGTAAAGCCCCCGCGGTGGACCACTTCGATGAAGCTGCGCAGTTGTTTGAATTCCATGTTTCCAATTCCATTCTGGAATGCAGACCAGTCTAACAATTCGCTTCTGGCCTAGGCAGGCAAATCTTAAAATGAGGGCCTGTCGAGGAAGCCCCCATGAAACCCGCGTTACTGAAAAAAGCCCTGCGCCTGCTCGTCGAGCTGGCGACCCTCTATGCCTTGTTCCTGTTCGGCGGCCAGCTGGCTGCCTGGCTGGGCTGGCCGATACCCGCCGGGGTCATGGGGCTGGCACTGCTTCTGCTGCTGTTCGCCAGTGGCGTGGTCAAGCCGGCCACGCTGCAACTGGGCGCCGGCTGGCTGATGGCCGAAATGTTGTTGTTCTTCATTCCGGCGCTGATGAGCCTGCTCGATTACGGCACCCTGGTGCGCGAAGAAGGTTGGCGCATTCTGTTGGTGATTGCCGTGAGCACGTTGATGGTCATGGTAGTGACCGCACTCACCGTCGAACTGGTGTGCCGCTGGAGCTTGCGCCATGAGCCTTGAACCCATGCCGTTGTTCTGGCTGGCGCTGACCTTGCTGGCCTACCTGGGCAGCCGCTGGCTGTACCGGCGCAGCGGGCGCTATGTGCTGTCTCCGCTGATCCTGGTGCCTGCATTGCTGCTGGCGGTAGCCGTGCCGCTGCATACCGCCTATGCCGAATACGCCCGCAACACCCATTGGCTGATGGCCGTGCTCGGCCCGGTGACCGTGGCGTTCGCCGTGCCCATCTGGCAACAGCGGGCGCTGCTGGCGCGTCACTGGCCGGCGCTGATGATGGGCATGCTGGCGGGCAGCACAGCCTCGATCGCCAGCTCGTGGGGGTTGGCCCACCTGCTGGCGCTGGACAATGCAACCAGCCTGTCGCTGGTGCCGCGCTCGATCACCACGCCGTTTGCCATGCCGCTGGCCCACGACCTGGGCGGCGTGCCGGAACTGACTGCGGTGTTCGTGATGTTCACTGGGGTACTGGGCGCCCTGTTCGGCGGTATGCTGCTGCGCTGGTTGCCGTTGCGTACCGCGCTGGCACGGGGCGCGTTGTTTGGGGTGGGCGCGCATGGTGCGGGGGTCAGCAGGGCGCAGGAAGTGGGCCGCGAAGAAGGTTCCGTGGCCGGCCTGGTCATGGTCCTGACCGGGTTGCTGAACCTGTTCGCCGCACCGCTGCTGGCCATGCTGCTCTGACCGTTCGTGCCACTGACTCGCAAGGTCATCAAGCTGGCTGGCAACGCAAGTTTCAGCCCATGGGCTGCTGGCTAGACTCAGCCTCGACATAGAGAGCACATGTAAGTGCCGAGGTAACATGCAATGACCGCAGCCTTGCCCTATTCCGTCAACACAACTCCACCGGGACCGATCTGATGCCTTTGGCCGAAATTCCATTGTGCGTCTGGCGTACCCGGGGACAGAGTTTCATCTTCCGGGGCCAGAGCATCCGCTACTGGACCGCAGGGCAAGGAGAGCCCCTGCTTCTGTTACATGGTTTCCCCACCGCCAGCTGGGACTGGCACTACCTATGGACGCCCCTGGCGCAGCGTTTTCGGCTGATTGCCTGCGACATGCTCGGCTTTGGCGATTCGGCCAAGCCGGTCAACCATGCCTACAGCCTGATGGAACAGGCAGACCTGCAACAAGCGTTGCTTGCCCATCTCAAGGTCAACCAGCCTGTGCACCTGCTGGCCCATGACTATGGCGGCAGCGTGGCCCAGGAGCTGCTGGCGCGGCACCACGAGCAGCGAGCTAACATCGCCAGTTGCGTGTTTCTCAACAGCGGGCTGTTCCCCGAGAGCTACCGGATGCTGCTGATCCAGAAGCTGTTGCTCAGCCGCCTGGGCTGGCTGGTGGGGCGCTCGTTCGGGCGGGACGACCTGGTGCGCAACGTGTCGCAGGTCTATGGCCCCTGCACCCATCCGAGTGAAAGCGCGCTGGATGATTGCTGGAGCCTGATCGCCGCCAACCGGGGCACGCGTATCTTGCACAAGCTGGTCGGCTACTTGCCGGAGCGCACCGTGCATCGCGAGCGTTGGGTGGGTGCGTTGCAACGCGAGGGGGTGCCACTGCGTTTCATCAACGGTGTGGTCGACCCGGTGTCGGGAGGGCGCATGGTCGAACGCTACCGGCAGCTGGTGCCGCAGCCGGATACCGTGCTGCTGCAGGGCATCGGGCATTACCCGCATACCGAAGCGCCGGTGCAGGTGCTGCGGCATTATCTGGCCTTTCGTGAGCAACCGCTGAGTTTCTTGCAGCAGAAGGTGGCGTGGTCTTGATGGGGGCTTGCCCCTCCCAGCCCTCAGGCGATCACCCAAAAAAAAAGGCCGCTGCAATCGCAGCGGCCAATCGAGACGTTAGATCAAGGAGCTTCAAAATCTACGTCGGTGAACCTCGCAGGCCTGAAAGGCGGGGGGTAGTGCCCTTCATGCCGGCCAGTGAGACAAGAATAAGCGCTTGATCCCTCGGGAAAAATAGCCGCCTATGACATTCACCTTTACGTTTCGGGCAATAGTCCCCACTTCGCTCAACCCGCAGGCGCATACCCCATTCGCCAACTGGTATCCCGCGCAGCCGCCAACAATCGCTGCGCCGCAGGGCCATGTTCGTCAGCATGGAATATCGACGTCGGCCCCACCACAGTCATCACCGCAGCGATCTGCCCCATGGCATTGAACACCGGTGCCGACAGCGCATCCACACCTGGCATCAGCAGGCCATGCACATGGTGCAGGCCACGCACGCGAATGCCTTCCAGCAAGGCTGCGTAGTCGCAGGCTTGGTGCTGCAGCGCAGTCAACTCCCGGTCGCGCAAGTCGATGGTCTCGCGCTCTGGCAGGTGGGCGGCGAACACCAGCCCGGTGGACGAGCTGAGCAGCGGCAGCACTGAGCCAATCTGGGTCACCACCGTGACCGCGCGCACCGCCGGTTCAATGCTGACCACCGTCGCGCCCTGGTTGCCCCATACGGCAATAAAGCAGCTTTCGTTGAGCTCATCGCGCAACTGCGACAGCGGCAGCGCCGCGATCTTCAGCACATCGATGCTGGCCAACGCCGCCAACCCCACGCGCAACGCTTCACGCCCCAGGCCATAGTGGTTGGTGGCCGCATCCTGTTCGGCGAAACCGCTGGCGATGAGCGCCTGCAGGTAGCGGTGCACCTTGCTCGCCGGCATCTGCACATGCTCTGCCAGGCGTGACAGCGACGTGGAGGGGGCGAGTTCGGCGAGTGCCTTGAGAATATCGGTGCCGACTTCCGCCGAGCGGACCTTCTGCTTGCCGTTATCAGTGGGTGAGCTGGCTTTGGCCATGGGCATAGGCTTCCGGATTCGTCGAGTGGCGCCTTTATAGCTTGACGCCTTGCCCGTAGCAAATTACGTTATTCGTAATCTGATTACGATAAAAACAATGCAGACGTGCTGCCACCCCAGTGCCTGACCTCGGAAACCGCCGGGCCAGGTCAGCAGCCAGCTGCCAGCAACGGCTCTGCCAGAGCCCGGAGGCATCGATGAACCGCGACACGTCCCCCGACCTTCACTACCTGAGCGGCTTCGGCAACGAGTTTGCCAGCGAAGCACTGCCTGGCGCCTTGCCGGTCGGGCAGAACTCGCCGCAAAAAGCCCCCTATGGGTTGTATGCCGAACTGCTTTCGGGCACGGCCTTCACCATGAGCCGCAGTGAGTTGCGTCGCACCTGGCTGTATCGCATCCGCCCGTCTGCATTGCACCCCCGTTTCGAACGACTGGCGCGCCAGCCACTGGCCGGGCCGCTGGGGGCGGTCACACCCAACCGCCTGCGCTGGAACCCGCAACCGATCCCGGCCGAGCCCACCGACTTCATCGAAGGCTGGGTGCCGATGGTGGCCAATGCGCCAGCGGACAAGCCGGCGGGTGTGAGCATCTACATCTACAGCGCCAACCGCTCCATGGAGCGCGTGTTCTTCAATGCCGACGGTGAACTGCTGCTGGTGCCGGAACAGGGCCGCCTGCGGATCGCCACCGAGCTTGGGGTCATGGACGTCGAGCCATTGGAAATCGCGGTGATCCCGCGGGGCATGAAGTTTCGCGTCGAACTGCTCGATGGCCAGGCCCGTGGCTACCTTGCCGAAAACCATGGCGCGCCGCTGCGTATCCCGGACCTCGGGCCGATCGGCAGCAATGGCCTGGCCAACCCGCGTGACTTCCTCACCCCGGTGGCGCACTACGAAGAGGCCGAAGGCCCCGTGCAACTGGTGCAGAAGTTTCTCGGCGAACACTGGGCCTGCGAGCTGCAGCATTCGCCGCTGGACGTGGTCGCTTGGCACGGCAGCAACGTGCCCTACAAATACGACCTGCGCCGCTTCAACACCATTGGCACGGTCAGCTTCGACCACCCCGACCCGTCCATCTTCACCGTGCTGACCTCGCCCACCAGCGTGCATGGCCTGGCCAACATGGACTTCGTGATCTTCCCGCCGCGCTGGATGGTGGCCGAGAACACCTTCCGTCCACCGTGGTTCCACCGCAACCTGATGAACGAGTTCATGGGCCTGATCCAGGGTGCCTACGATGCCAAGGCCGAGGGCTTCCTGCCTGGCGGCGCCTCGCTGCACGGGGTCATGAGCGCCCACGGCCCGGACGCCGATACCTGCGACAAGGCCATCGCCGCCGACCTTGCGCCGCACAAGATCGACAACACCATGGCCTTCATGTTCGAGACCAGCCAAGTGCTGCGCCCGAGCCGCCATGCACTCGAATGCCCGCAATTGCAGGCCGACTACGATAGTTGCTGGGCCACCTTGCCGAGCACCTTCAACCCGAACCGGAGATAACCCATGAACCAGACCGCCATTACCCGTAGCTGGGTCGAGCATGCCAACGGGCACAGCGATTTCCCGCTGCAGAACCTGCCGTTGGGCATCTTCAGCCGGCCGGGTGAAGCGCTGCGCTGCGGCGTGGCCATCGGCGATGCCATTCTTGACCTGGAGGCAGTACTTGCCGCGGGGCTGTTCGAAGGTGAAGCCAAGGCGGCGGCAGAAGCCACCCGCGGCGGTGCGCTGAACGCCTTCTTTGCCCTCGGCCGTGGCGCCCGTGTGGCCCTGCGCGAGCGCTTGCTGGTACTGCTCGGCGAACACAGCGAACACCAGTCGGCGCTCAACGCCGCGCTGTACCCGGCCGCTGATTGCCAACTGCATGTACCGGCCCGCATCGGCGACTACACCGATTTCTATGTCGGCATCGAACACGCCAAGAACGTCGGCAAGCTGTTCCGCCCGGACAACCCGCTGCTGCCCAACTACAAGCACGTGCCAATCGGTTATCACGGCCGTGCGTCGACCATCCGTCCGTCCGGTACCGATGTGCGCCGCCCCAAGGGCCAGACCTTGCCGGCCGGGCACAGCGAGCCGAGCTTCGGCCCCTGCGCACGCCTGGACTACGAGCTGGAGCTGGGTATCTGGATCGGCCAGGGCAACGACATGGGCCAGTCGATCCCGGTGGGTGATGCCGCCGAGCATGTGGCCGGCTTCTGCCTGCTCAACGACTGGTCGGCGCGTGATATCCAGGCCTGGGAATACCAGCCACTGGGGCCGTTCCTGTCCAAGAGTTTCATTACCAGCGTTTCGCCCTGGGTGGTGACCGCCGAAGCCCTGGAGCCGTTCCGCACGGCACAACCGGCGCGCCCGCAAGGCGATCCGCAGCCGCTGTCGTACCTGGTGGACGCGCGTGACCAAGCCAATGGCGCATTTGATATCGAGCTTGAAGTGCTGCTGCTCACCGAGCGCATGCGCGAGCAAGGCCTTGCCGCTCACCGCCTGACCCTGAGCAACACCCGCAGCATGTACTGGACCGTGGCGCAGATGGTGGCCCACCACAGCGTCAACGGTTGCCAGCTGCAACCGGGCGACCTGTTCGGGTCGGGTACGTTGTCGGGCGCAACGCCGGGCTCCTTTGGCAGCCTGCTGGAGATCACCGAGGGCGGCAAGCTGCCGGTGGAACTGGCCAGTGGCGAGGTGCGCAAGTTCCTCGAAGACGGCGACGAGATCATCCTGCGCGCCCGGTGCACGCGTGATGGCGTGGCCAGCATCGGCTTCGGCGAATGCCGCGGCACCGTCATCGCGGCCAACTGAGGGGGGCAGGGGTATGGAGCTGTACACCTATTACCGTTCCACCTCGTCCTATCGGGTACGCATCGCGCTGGCGCTCAAGGGGCTGGATTACCAGTCACTGCCGGTCAACCTGCTCAAGGGCGAGCAGCGCGATGCGGGCTATGTCGCGGTGAACCCGCAGGGCCGAGTGCCGGCCCTGCGCACCGACAGCGGTGCGCTGTTGGTGCAGTCACCGGCGATCATCGAATACCTGGAAGAGGTTTATCCACAGCCTGCGCTGCTGCCGGACACGGCCGAAGCGCGCGCCAAGGTGCGCGGTGTGGCGGCGATCATCGGTTGCGACATTCACCCGCTGCACAACGTCAGCGTGCTCAACCTGCTGCGCCAGGCCGGCCAGGACGAGGCTCAGGTCAACCAGTGGATCGCGCACTGGATCAGCCAAGGGCTGTCGGCGGTGGAGCAACTGATCGGCGAGCACGGCTTTTGCTTTGGCGATGAGCCGGGGTTGGCGGATGTCTACCTGCTGCCGCAGCTGTACGCTGCCGAGCGCTTCAACATTGACCTCAGCGGCTACCCGCGGCTGCGTCGCGTTGCGGCACTGGCTGCCCAGCACCCGGCGTTCGCCAAGGCGCACCCCTCGCAGCAGCCCGATACCCCGGTTCAGTGAATGGAATGGGTTGGCGCCGGGAGTTTGCCGATACGTTCGGACAGCTTCAGGCGTTGCACCGGGTCGTCCGTCAGTAGCAGGGCATGCTCCAGGTCGAAGCGCTCGGCCTGCGGGCAATCCAGGGATTGGTACAGCGAAGCGCGGGTGGTGTAGTCGCTGACTTGCACCGGGCCCAGCTGCATGACCCGCTCGGCATCGATCAGCGCCGCCAGGTGGTTGTCGTTGCTGATGTGCAACTGGCGCAGGTTGCGTGACAGGCGTTGCAGCATCTGCCGTGGGCTGGCCGTGCGCATGTGCTCTGCGTTAAGCGGCACGTGGGGGCCGAACTGGCGGGCCAGCAGGTCACGGCAGTCGCTGGGGTACAGGCGCCTGCCACCGCAGGGGTCAAGCAGGTGGTCGGCGCCGGGCACGCGCAGCAGGAAGTGGCCGGGGAAGCCCACGCCTTCCAGCGGGATGGACAGGCGCCCCGCCAGCTCCAGCGCAAGAATGGCCAGGGTCAACGGTTGGCCACGGCGGCGTTGCAGGACGTTGTTCAGCAACGCCGCTTGGGGCCGCAATGGGTGATATTCGTCTTGCTGAAAACCCAGTGCATTGAGTTGGCGCAGCAGCGGCTGGGCCAGTTCGCACAGGGGCAGCATCGGCAGGTTGGCGTTGATCTCGCGGTGCAGGTCGTGCAGCAGGGCGAGGCTGTGCGCGGGCTCGACAGCAGCGTCGTGCTCGGCGGCAATCCACAATGCGGCTTCCAGCAGGGCGACAGGCTCGCGTTCCAGGCAGGCCAGGCAGGCTTGACGTGGCTTCATGGGGGTATCTCCACACACGTTTAACTATTAGCCGTGGCGCGCTGTTTCGTCCAGTGGTCTGACCAAGGCTCTACCCTCGCGGGCGTGCCTATACTGCTAGGAGCACCTCGTTGGGGAGCCCGCCGATGTTCGCACTCATGCAAAGTACCCGTACCCAATCGTTGCACTTGTTCATCGACCCGCCCACGGGGCTCAAGGCCGTGGTGGTTATCCACAGCGAGCAACTGGGCCCCGCCATGGGCGGGTGTCGCTACCTGCCTTACGCCGATGACGAGAGCGCCATGACCGACGCGATCCGCCTGGCCCAGGGCATGAGCTACAAGGCCGCGCTGGCGGGTTTGCCGCTGGGGGGGGGCAAGGCGGTGATCATGCGCAACCCCCATGTCGAAAACCGCGCTGCGCTGTTCGAGGCATTCGGCCGTTTCGTCGACACCCTGCAGGGGCGTTTCATTACCGCCGTAGACAGCGGTACCTCGACCGTGGACATGGACTGCATCGCCCAGAGTACCCCGCATGTGACCAGCACCACGGCCTCGGGTGACCCTTCACCGCATGCCGCCATGGGGGTGTTCGCGGGTATTCGCGCCACGTCCTATGCCCGCCTGGGCAGCTACAACCTGGAAGGCTTGCGGGTTGCGGTGCAAGGCTTGGGCAACGTTGGCTATGCCTTGGCCGAGCAATTGCACGCGGCGGGGGCGGAGCTGCTGGTGAGTGACCTGGACCCTGGGCGTGTGCGCTTGGCAGTCGAGCAGTTCAATGCGCACCCGGTGACCAACGATGCCTTGATCAGCACCCCCTGCGATATCTTCGCCCCTTGTGGCGTGGGGCCGGTGCTCAACGGGCAGAGCGTGATGCAACTGCGTTGCGCGGCGGTGGCGGGGGCGGCGAACAATCAGCTGACCACCCTGCAGGTGGCCGACCAACTGGAGTCGCGCGGCATCTTGTATGCGCCTGACTATGTCATCAATGCCGGTGGGCTGATCTATGTGGCATTGACCCATCGGGGTGAGGACCTGAGCACAATCACAGCGCACCTGGCGCGTATTCCGACGCGGCTGACCGAAGTGTTTGGCCATGCCCAGGCGGAGAAACGTTCGCCGGCGCGGGTGGCACAGATGCTGGCGGAGCGGTTGCTCTACGGTTGAGTGCGGCGTTGTTGCCTGTGGGAGCGGTTAAACCTGCGCCCCCAAATGCCGCGCGATACTATTCGGCTGCTTGGCCATCGAGCAGCTCGGCCAAGGCGTCTGGCTGGCTCTTGAACGCCCGGGCGAACACATCACGGTTCTTGGCCATGTAGATACCGGCTTCTTCGACCTGTTGCTCGGTCAGCGATGGCACTGCCTTGTGCAGCACTTCGGCCAGGCGCTCGGCCAGTTCGAGCATCTTGTCGTGACGATCTGCTTCGGCCTTATCCATGAACAAGCGCTCCGGGTCGCGGCTGCTGCGGTACACCACTTCGACGGCCATTCATCACCTCTATGCCTTTTTGCTGGTTGGGTTGCGTTTTACTGTATCTATATACAGTAATGGCATCGGGCATCGTTGCGCAACCAGAATCTTGCGCAAAAGCGTAGCCCACAGGTGCCTTGCGGCAATCGGTCGCCTTCCAAAGCGGGGGGCCTGGCCCTTTAACTGCAAGGCACAAGCGTCACAGAGGTGGCGCATTATCCTTCATGGCGTATCGGGGAATGGGACAATCGTGAACATCAAATGGGCTGAAAAGCTGCGCAAGGGCCTGCACGGCTCGGCCGACTCGCTGGGCAACCTGTGTGTCGAGGCATTCCATTATCTGGCGCTGTTCGGCATTGGCGCCATCACCGCCTACGCGGCGGTGGTGACGTTTCTGGACATGCTCGGCAAGGGCGGGGTCAGTGTCGATGACATCCTGCTGCTGTTCATCTACCTGGAGCTGGGGGCGATGGTCGGGATCTACTTCAAGACCAACCACATGCCCATCCGCTTCCTGCTGTACGTGGCGATCACTGCGCTGACGCGCCTGCTGATCGGCGATGTCTCGCACCACAAGGCGCCGGATGAGGGCCTGCTGTACCTGTGCGGTGGCATCCTGCTGCTGGCGTTCTCGATCCTGGTGGTGCGCTACGCCTCGTACCGCTACCCCTCGACCAAGGTGCTGGATGCCAACGGCAAGGAAGTGGAGGAGGGCAAGTAGCCCCCAGGCCAACCCTAGTTGGCCACGAAGTGACGCGGCGCGTGTTGCGCATCACGGGTCAGCGCGGCAAGCACCTGCATGGGGTTCTGGCCGAGTTCGATGGCCAGGCCCAGGCGGATGCTGTCGATGACCCGCTGCAGGCGCACCGGGTCGTTGCGCTGGGCCTGGCTGATCAGGCGCTTGGCGACCACGCCGGCGTCGTCGGACAGGGTCAGCATGATGCTGCCATCGAGGTTGGCGATGCTCAGGTTGACCCGGTACTCGGGGGCGAAGGCGGCGCTGATGAGTTCGAATGGGTTGTTCATGGTCATGCTTCTGCAGCAAATGGATTGCACAGGTTGACCGGACAAAAACCTCGTTGGTTCAGCGCCGTTGATCGGCAGAAACGAAAACGCCCGGCTCTAGGCCGGGCGTTTTGTTGCAACCATCAGGCGTCTGGGTCACTCAGTTCCAGCACACCGCGCTTGCTGCGCAGCTTGCCGTAGAAGTGTTCCAGCGCATGGTTGAGCTTGGTAGCGGCACCATCGACCGCCTGGTCCAGCGAGGTGGCGGTGTGGGTCACGGAAATCGGCTGGTGGCCTTTCGGGCGAGCCTCCATCTGGCAACGTTTGTCATGCGGTCCGGGCTTGGCGCCGTTCTCGTCGCGCAGGTGGACCTCGATGCGGGTGAGGTCGTCCTCGTAACGTTCGAGTGAGCTTTCCAGCGTACTGCGGACCCACTCGTCGAGCCGTGCGTTACCTTCGATATGGTTGCTGCTGTTGACCTGGATTTGCATGATTCAATCCTTATTCAGCTTGCTCGCATGGAGGCGTGCCTAGGCCCTTGAGACCCTTGGAATTTCTGCGCCTCTTGACTCTAAGGTCAGGCAACTGAGGCATGATTTCAAGCCCTTTGTGAAAATAAATTTCTTGTTGCAAATGCACCCCGAGGGCCGCGCAACCTCCTGCGCAACAGGCATACGACTGCCAATGCTTTGCTTATGAGAATTGA
>NZ_JANIAG010000118.1:0-17621 GCF_028682155.1 Pseudomonas sp. 39004 | reverse complement strand
CGTGGTGTACATCACCCCATCGACCACAATGGGCGTGGCCTCCACCCCACGGTCCAGGTCGAGTTTGTAGCTCCAGGCCAGGCCTAGCTGATTGACGTTGTCCTGGTTGATGGCTTTGAGGGGGCTGAAGCGTTGCTCATCGTAGGTGCGGCCGTGGCTCATCCAGTTGCCGGGTTCCTGGTCGGCGGCGATGATGCGTTTGCCATCGACGTCGGCGGCATAGGCAGGTGCGCAGCAGGCCAAGGCAAGGGCCAGGCAGCCCAGGGCGTGCGGGAAGGGCCGGCGGTGCGGGCCTGTTCGGTTCATGGTGGCTTCTCCGTTCTTGTTATGGCGACGCCATGGCAGGCGCCTGCAACAGACAGAGCAACGGTTGTGCCAGCGTCGCCCAGCCCCGTCGAAACAGCCATGCCAGAGCGGTTCGAGCGCAAACGGCCTGCGCTTGTCTGCAGGCTGTGGCTGCAGCAGCCATGGCACAGCTGATGCGGCCGTGGCACAGGTGTGTCAGCCCTTGCTGCAGGCTTTCAATGCCGCTTGGTTCTGTGTAAAACAGGCACATCAGCCCACTGCAAAGGACTTACCCGCATGATCTACCGTCCCCTCGGCCAAAGTGGCCTGCAGGTTTCCGCCCTTACCTTGGGCAGCATGATGTTCGGCGAGCAGACCAGCACCGAAGACGCCCTGCGGATCATCGAAAAAGCCTGGGATCAGGGCATCAACTTCATCGACACCGCCGATGTCTACAACGCCGGGCGCTCGGAAGAAATTGTCGGCGAAGCCGTGGCACGTCATCGCCAGGACTGGATCGTCGCCTCCAAGGTTGGTTTTGGCCCCGCCGACGGCCTGCCCAACCGCAGCGGGTTGTCGCGTAAACATGTGTTCAATGCCATCGATGCCACGTTGACGCGCATGGACCTGGACTACCTGGACATCTACTACCTGCACCGCGAGGACCACAAGGTGCCGCTGGAGGAGACCGTGCAGGCCATCGGCGACCTGCTGCGCCAGGGCAAGATCCGCTACTGGGGCGTGTCCAACTTCCGCGGCTGGCGTATTGCCGATATCTGCAACCTGGCCGAGCGCCTGGGCGTGGCCAAGCCGGTAGTGAGCCAGCCGCTGTACAACATCGTCAACCGCCAGGCAGAGCCCGAGCAACTGACCGCAGCGGCCTACCATGGCCTGGGCGTGGTGCCGTTCAGCCCCTTGGCCCGCGGCGTGCTCAGCGGCAAGTACGCACCTGGCTCGGTACCGGATGCCGGCAGCCGTGCCGGGCGCCAGGACAAGCGCATCATGGAAGTGGAGTGGCGCCAGGAGTCACTGGCCATCGCTCGCCAGATCCAGGCATACGTCGAGGCCAAGGGCGTGGGTATCGTGGAATTTGCGATTGCCTGGGTGCTCAACAACCAACAGGTCAGTTCGGCGATTGTCGGGCCCCGCACCGAAGCGCAATGGGACACCTATGCCGGGGCACTGGAAGTGAAGATCACGGCAGAGGATGAAGCGTTCATCGATTCGCTGGTGACGCCGGGGCATGCATCTACCCCAGGTTTCAATGATGTGGCGCACTTTGTCAGCGGGCGACTGGCGCGCAGTTGAAGGCAGATCGGCAAGGGGCTATGAAGCCCCTTGGCCAGCCATCGAGCAGTTAATCTAGTTCAAGGGTGGCTCGTCTTCGATGACGATGTTCACCGCATAGAACAGCCCATCTTCCCGCTGCTCGATTTCATAACTGACGTGCTGACCCTCGCGGATGATCGGGGCACCTTGGCCGCCGTCCCCCATCAGAAACACAACCTCGCCAACCCCCGGTGCTACAAACTGGGGATCAACCTGTGCCAACGACATTGCGGTCAGCGACTGCGCTTTTCTGGGCATGAGCAGCACCTCCTGTTGTATCTGAATGGTCACTGTTATCAGTAGCCTGGAACAAACTATTCACGGATCACTGTAAATAATCGCCCATCGGCAGGCAGACGGCTACTAGCACTATTACTAGGTAATCCCTGTTGATCGGGCGACCTCGGCTGCTGTCCAGCCAAAACGAAAAAAGCCCCGTATCTTTCGATACGGAGCTTTTTTTACACGTTACCCAGTTGCCAGGCTTCACATCGTTCGATCAAGTACCCCGGTCAACCCGCAAGGTTGCGGGTGCCTGTTCGAACGTTGAGCCGGCTGGTACGTGTCTTACTCAGGACGCACTTGAGCGGCCTGCATGCCTTTTTGCCCTTTTTCGGCAACGAAGCTGACAGTCTGGCCTTCTTTCAGCGACTTGAAGCCGTCCGATTCAATGGCTTTGAAATGAACGAAGAGATCGTCGCCACCGCCCTGTGGGGTGATGAAGCCGAAGCCTTTTTCATCGTTGAACCATTTAACTGTACCGGTTTGTCTGTTGGACATGCTCTGAGCCCTCGATGGCTGTTTTGATGCGTTTTCCGTGAAATTTACAACGAGGGCCATGTCAAACAACAAGCCCCTGCAAGCCACATATTGAGCGCTTTGTCGGCGAGAAGCTACTAACAATTTTACCAGTGTCGAAAATAGCTGAATCCTGTACCCGAATTCACCGGCAAAATGCCCCTGTACCCCCTTCAAATAAGCGCGTTGATCACCAGCAAATGCACCGGGTAGAACAGGTACCCCCAGCGCCCCACCGCTGGCACGCGCCACTCATCACGACGTAATAGCAAACAGCCGAACGGCACCGCCAAGGCAGCGGCGGCCAAGGTCAGCAGGGTGAACGGCGCGAGCGGATGTTCGCGCAACCAGCCGTTGGTCAGGTTGCCCGCCATTGCCAGCAGGCACGGCAGCAGCCACGTCAGCGCGCCCAGGCGGCGAGCCATGAGCCAGGCGGCCGGCAACAGCACGCCGGCCAGGCCGTACATCAGGCGTTCACTGAACAGGGCCGCAGCCACCAGGGCTACCAGACCAAGTACCCGTGCTACCAGCTGATGCTGCTGCACGCCCACGGCTACCAGGAGCCCAAGGGCCAGCGTCGGCATCACACTGAACGTCTGCGAACCGCTGTCTAGCCAACGGTAGGGCCATTCGGACACTACTGAAAACACCAGCATCGCGCCCAGGTAGCGCAGGTTGACGCCGGTTGACGGCGCCCCTCCGTGCTGGCGCCCGACATTGACGGCGATAGCCAGGCAAAACAGCGGGAAGGCCAACCTGCCAAGGATGAACAAACCTTCGGCACGCGGCCATATAAAGCGCAGGTGGTCGGCGACCATGGTCACGATCGCCACCCACTTGACCAGGTCCAGCCCTGCCGAGCGCATCCCCTAGTGCCCGCGCTGTGCCGCCGTCGGCGCCAGGTAGCGGGAGGTCCAGGCAGCCAGCGGCAGGGGCGGTTGCTGGTCGACGATGCGCCGCCAGATCAATGCCAGGTCATGGCTGTTGAACATCGACGCCACCCCTGCCCCCTGCCATGCCGTGGGGGTATCGGCAATCCAGTGCCCCTGGCTGTCGCGGTGGGCCATGTTGAAACGGAAGGTGTAGTTGCCTGGGATCCCCATGCGCAGGTCGGTCACCACCAGCGCGCCGTCGACCTCGTCGTAACGCAGCCAGTCATCGGTGAACCAGCGCAGGCGTTGATGCAGTGGCGCAGCGGCAAGCGCCGCACCCAGTTCAAGGTTGCGGGGCAGGCGCTGCATTTCCGGCGGATGTTGATCGAGCCAACTGCTGACACCTTCGTAGTAGGCGCCGTCCGGGGTCTTGGCCAGCACGCGCCAGATCAGGCTGTTGAAGGCGATAGGCACGGCGCGTACGTCACTGGCCGTGATGCCTTGGTGGTCCAGGGCTGCCTGAAAACGCTGCTCCGCCTGCATGCGCCCGGCCAGGCCAAAGCCCAGGTAGGCGGTACTGAAGACCAGTGCCAGGGTCATCAGCCTCACGGCCTTGCCCGTCACCCCCTTGGCAAGGGTGTAGACCACTGCGGCCAGCAGCGGCACGGTATAGACCGGGTCGATGATGAACACCGCCGCCCAGCTTTGCGGGGTAACCGACAGCGGCCAGAACAGTTGCGTGCCATACACGGTAAAGGCATCGAGCACCGGGTGGGTGACCAGCACCAGCCAGAACGCCAGGAACAGCCGCGGCAAGGTGTAGCCTTTGCCCGGCCAGCACCTGTTGACGCACCAGGCCAGCAACAGCGCCAGCCCGGTGAGGACGAACAGGGAGTGGGAGAAACCCCGGTGGTAGGTCATCTGCGAGACCGGGTCGGCGTAGCGGATGATCACGTCCAGGTCAGGCAGGGTGCCCAGCGCGGCGCCATACAGCAGCGAACGGCGGCCCTGGATGCGGCCGAGCACAGTGCCCTGCAGGGCGGCGCCGAGTACGGCTTGGGTCAATGAGTCCAAGGGGGAGTTCCTGTGTGGATGACCCAGGAAAACTACCCCCCTCCTGCCCTGCGGTGCAAATGCGGTTCAGTGACAAAAGGTGGCAACAGCCGGGCGATGGGTTTTCACAACAACTGCCAGGTGTACACCAGGATCAGGCGGTTCTCATCGATATCACTGCGGTAGTTGGAGCGGGCCATGGCATTGCGCAGCCGGATCCCCAACCCTTTCAGCAGCCCGCTCTGCACCGCGTAGCCGATATCCAGGTCCCGCTCGCGGTCACGGCCCTCATAGCCCAGCCCGGTATCGACATTGTTGCCGGTGATATAACGCACCCCTGCCGTCAACCCGGGTACGCCCATGGCGGCGAAATTGTAGTCGTAGCGCAGCTGATAGGAGCGCTCGTCGGTATACGCGAACTCGTAGGTGGGGACCTCGTTACCCAACGGTGAAATGTTGGCGAATACCCGGGGGAACGGGCTGTCGCCGTAGATGCCCTGGTACCCCACATGCACACTGTGCCCACCATGCCGGGCGGTGAACAGCGAGAAGAAGGCTTGGTTGTCGATAGTGCCGAGCAGCGCGTCACCGTCTTCGCGGGCGGTAAAGTACCCCAGGTTGGCACTCAGCACCCAGTCCCCCACGGGTTTGCTGTGCTTGAAGCCGACAAAACCTTGTTCGTAGATGTCTTCCAGCTGCCCGTACCACAGGCTGACACTGCTCTGGTTCGCATTGAACGCGTAATCGCCCCCGACATAGTTGAACGCATCGCTTTGTGCCTGGCGCATCGGCACATGGCCGAGCATGGCGTTCATCTTGCCGTCGCCGCCTTCGTTGCGCAGGTGCGTGGACCGCAAATGCCCGCCCTGCAAGGTCAGGCCTTGCAGCTCGGACGTGCTCAGGCTCACACCCTGGTAAGTCGGAGGTAACAGGCGGATATCGCTGAAGGTCAGCACCGGCAAGTTGGGTTGCAGCTCGCCAACACGCAGCTCGGTCTTCGACACCCTGGCCTTGAACGTCGGTGCCAGGCGGCTGTAGTCGTCTGCGGCGCGGCCATCGCCATGCACCGGCAGCAGGCCGGTATTGACCCGGTCAGGGCTGCTGTCGAGCTTGATCCCCAACAGGCCCAGGGCATCCACGCCAAAGCCGACCGTGCCGGGGGTGTACCCCGACTTGAAGTCGAGAATGAAGCCCTGGGCCCACTCCTCGGCCTTGGACTGCTGATTGGCCCCGACGATGTCCGAGAAGTCACGGCTGAAGTAGTAATTACGGGCGCTGAGGCTGGCTTTCGAATCCTCGAAGAAGCCGCCATCAGCGGCCAGCACAGGTTGGCTGAGCAAGGTCAGGCCGATGGCAACGCAAGGGGTGTGGTTCATTCCGAAGCTCTCTTGATCTTGTTGTTATGGATAAAGCGCTGGGAACACGGGGTTCATGGGGTACGGCGCAATACCTCGCTCGCTTGCGGCCGACGCAGCCTGAGCAGCGCATGCGCCAACAGGCCGAACAGCAGCCCCCAGAACGCCGCCGACAGGCCAAGGAAAGACACCCCCGAGGCGGTGACCAGGAACGTGAACAGGCCGGCATCGCGCTCCGTAGGCTCGGCCAGGCTGCGCGCCAGGGCTTCGCTGATCGCCCCGTACAGGGCAAGCCCGGCAAGGGCTGCGATCAATGCCGCAGGGAAGGCCGCAAACAGCGACATCAACGTGGCACCGGCAACCCCCAACAGCAGGTACAACACGCTGCCGGCGACGGCCGCGACATACCGCCGGCGCGGGTTTTCATGGGCCTCATGGCCGGTGCACAGGCTGGCGGTGACGGCTGCCAGGTTCAGGCCGTGGCAACCGAAAGGTGCCAGCAAGGCGCCGCCGATGGCGCTGGCACCGATCAAAGGGCTGGCCGGTGTGGCGTAGCCGGCGTTACGCAGCACCGCCATCCCTGGCATGAACTGCCCGGTCAGGGCCACCAGCACCAGTGGCAGCGCCAGGCTGAACACCGCCGCCAGGCTGAACTGCGGGGTAACCCACTGTGGCGAGGCCAGTTGCAGCACCAGGGCCTCACTGCGGAACGCACCGCTGGCCACGGTGACGACGGCCCCCACGCACAGCACGGCGGCCACCGCATACCGCGGCTGAACCCTGCGCATCAGCACATAGGTAACGAACATCGCCAGTACCAGCAGCGGTTGCATGGGCAAGGCGCGGAACACCTCGGTGCCGAAACTGAACAGGATGCCCGCCTGCATGCCAGCAGCGATGGACCCGGGCAGGCGCGTGATGATGCGGTCGAAGGCCCCGCTGATGCCGATCAGCAGCAGGATCAGGTTCGCCACCAGGTAGGCCCCCACGGCCTGCTCCAGCCCCAGTGCCGGCAAGGCAGTCACCAACAGGGCCGAACCCGGGATCGACCAGGCGATCACCACCGGCACCCGATAGCGCAAGCTCAGCAATGCGCCGAGCACACCGCTGCCCATGGAAACGGCCCACACCCAGGACGACAGCTGGCCGTGAGGCATGTGCGCGGCCTCGGCGGCGTGGAAGATGATCACCAGCGGGCCGGCGTAGGAAATCATCGTCGCCAGGCAACCGGCCACGATGGCGGACAGCGAACTGTCCTTGAACAGGGTTTTCATGGCACCTCTCGCAAGGCTTGGGGCAGGTGTGTGGATCAGGCCTCTTGCAAGGCCTGTGGTCTTGCTAGGCCTGTGCAGCCGTAGCCAGGCCATGCCGCCGGCCACTGACCAGGTGCACGGCCATGGCCAGCGCGGCAATCGCGCCAGGGATGGCGAACGCGATGAAATTGAGTTGCAGCGGCAGGTTGATGCCCATCAGTGCGCCCCCCAGCAGCGGGCCGACGATGGCGCCGTTGCGGCCGATCCCCGAGGCCCAGCCAAGGCCGGTGGAGCGTACCGACAGGCCGTACATCTGCGCTGCGCCGGCGTACAGCAGTATTTGCGTGCCGATGGTGGTGGCGCCGGCAATGAAGATCAGCAGGTACAGCACCGGCATCGGGCTGTTCACGCCCAGCAAGCTGATCGACAGTGCCGCAGCAACGAAGAAGCCGACCTTGACCTTGACCAGGTTGTAGCGGTCGCCCAACCAGCCCCCCAGAATAGCCCCGGCCATGCCGCCAAAGTTCAGCACCAGCAGGAACGACAGGCTCGAACCCAGGCTGTAACCTGCGTTGGCCATCAGTTTTGGCAGCCACGAGCTGAGTGCGTAGACCATCAGCAGGCAGCAGAAAAACGCCAGCCACAGGGCCAGGGTGCGCACGGCCAGGCCGTTGCGAAACAGCTCCACGACAGCGTTGCCGCCGCCCTTGCGGTCCGTTGCCTGCAGCGTGTCGCCAGGCTGTATGTCGCAAGCGGGGTCGAGCTTCTTGAGCAGTGCGCGGGCTTCATCGGTGCGCCCTTGGCGTACCAGAAAACCAATGGATTCCGGCAGGTAGTAGAGAATCACCGGCAACAGCAACAGGGGTACGGCTGCGGCGAAGAACATCGACTCCCAGCCGAAACGCGGCAGCATGAAGATACCGACGCCTGCCGAAAGCATGCCGCCCAACGAGTAGCCACTGAACATGATCGCCACCAGCGTGCTGCGCAGGCGTTTTGGCGCATATTCGTTCATCAGTGCCACGGCGTTGGGCATCAACCCGCCGCAGCCCAGGCCGGCGATAAAGCGATAGATGCCAAACTCGCTGGGGCTGCTGGCGAAGCCGTTGAGGATGGTTGCCGTGGAAAACAGGGCAAAGCACAGGGCGATGCCCTTCTTGCGCCCGATCCGGTCGGCCAGGCTGCCGAACACCAGGGCACCGAACATCATCCCGAACAACGCGTAGCTGCCCAGGGCGCCGGCCTGCAGTGGCGTCAGCCCCCACTCCTTCATGATCACCGGCAAGACCACGCCGTAGATGAACAAGTCATAGCCGTCGAAAATCAGCAACAGGCCGCACCAGGCCATGACCATCCAGTGGAAGGGTGTGAAGCGCGCGTTATCGATGATCGGGTGTACGTCAAGGGTTCGCATGGCAGCTGTCTCTATTGTTTTTGTTGTGGAAGAAAACCTTTGCCTTAGGGTGTGGCTCAGCCGAGGTCGCCGCCCCCTACCGGCAGGGTCACACCGGTGATGTAGGAGGCCTCGTCGGAGGCCAGGAAGAGGATTGCGCCAACCTGCTCGTCGATGCTGCCGTAGCGGTGCATCAGGCTGCTGTCGAGGGTCTGGTCAACGATCTGCTGGTACCAGGCCTTTTCCTGCTCGCTCTGCTCGGCGCTGTTGCGTGGCACCCGCCGCGGCGGCGCCTCGGTGCCGCCAGGGGCGGTAGCATTGACGCGGATCCCGCGGCCGGCGGTTTCGAAGGCCAGGCAGGCGGTCAGTGCGTTCACGCCGCCTTTGGCCGCGCCGTAGGGCACGCGGTTGACGCCACGGGTGGCGATGGACGAAACGTTGACGATGGCCCCTGCCCCCCGTTCGAGCATGTAGGGCAACGCGGCGTGGCAGCACCACAAGGTCGGAAACAGTGAGCGGCGCACTTCGGCCTCGATCTGTTCCACTTCATAGTGTTCGAAGGGCTTGGCCCAAATGGTCCCGCCGACGTTGTTGACCAGGATGTCGAGGTGCCCGAAGGCCTCGACTGCAGCGGCCATGACCCGGGCACAATCGCTGTGCTGCTCGAGGTCGGCGGTGAGGGTCAGCATGCCCTCCCCGGCCAGTTCGTGAACCAGTTCGGAACGGTCCACCGCCACCACTTGTGCGCCTTCGGCCTTCAGCCGCCAGCACACCCCTCGGCCAATGCCCTGGGCAGCGCCGGTGACCAGGGCGACCTTATTGTGAAATCTTGACGTCATCTGAAACGCTCCATATTGATGCTGTCTGTGTGGGAGCGGCAGCCCCCACGAACGCTCAGGCCGCAGCCGCCGCGAACTTCTCGTAGTAGAAGTTCACCGGTGTAATCCCCTGCTCACGCACGTACTGGCTGACCGCCTCTACCATCGGCGGCGGCCCGCACAGGTACACATCCACATCGCCGTCGTTGAGGTGGCGCGGCTCGATGTGCTGGGTGACGTAACCCTTCTGCGGATGTTGGCTGTCAGGGTTGGCCACGCAGGCACTGAAGGTGAAGTTGGGGATGCGCGCCGCCAAGGCCTGCAGGCGGTCCAGTTCGACCAGGTCGAAGTCGTTGGTCACCCCGTAGATCAGGTGCAGCGGGTGTTCGCTGCCCTGCTCGGCGATCTTCTCCAGCATGGCGGTGAACGGTGCCAGCCCGGTACCACCGGCCAGCAGCAACAGCGGCCGCTGGATCGGCCGCAGGTAGAAGCTGCCCAGCGGCCCTGCCAGGCTCATGCTGTCGCCGGCCTTGGCCAGGCTGGTGAGGAAACTGCTCATCAGCCCGCCGGGTACGTTACGGATCAGGAAGCTGACTTCGCCGTCCTTCTGCAGCGAGCTGAACGAGTAGGCGCGGCTCTGCTCGCTGCCCGGCACCTTGAGGTTGACGTACTGCCCCGGCAGAAACGCCAGCCGGCTCAACGCCTCGCCTTTGATAGACAGGGCAATGGTGCTCGCCGACAACTGGCGCACATCGCTGATGGCGGCCTCGAAGCTGGCCTGCTCGGTCTTGCACAGTTGCGAAGACGCCGGGATGCGTAGCACGCAGTCGGCTTCGGCGCGCATCTGGCAGGTCAGCACGTAGCCTTCGGCGATTTCGTCCTCGTTCAGGGCGTCTTCGATGAAGTTGTCGCCCAGGTCGTAACGCCCGGCTTCGGCCTTGCACTTGCAGGTGCCGCAGGCGCCGTCGCGGCAGTCCAGCGGGATGTTGATGCCCTGGCGATAGGCAGCGTCGGCCACGGTTTCATGGCCATCGGCCTCGATGAAGCGGGTCACCCCGTCTTCGAAATTCAGTGCGATCTGGAAGCTCATGTAGCACCTCGCGGGCGAGCGTCGCCACGGCGCGCCAAGCGGCACACCGAGCGGCTCGCGTTACCTCGGATCAGATGTGGTAGATGTCGATGACCTGGCGCACGTAGTCGTTCTTCAGCACCA
Organism: Pseudomonas sp. 39004; assembly: GCF_028682155.1. Classification (NCBI taxonomy): domain Bacteria; kingdom Pseudomonadati; phylum Pseudomonadota; class Gammaproteobacteria; order Pseudomonadales; family Pseudomonadaceae; genus Pseudomonas; species Pseudomonas sp. 39004. The sequence continues at coordinate 7,252 of NZ_JANIAG010000118.1, read as the reverse complement.
CCTTCTTGGCCTGGATCAGCGGTTGCTCGCCGCGCAGGTCAAGGGTGTAGAAGCTGCTGCCGAAGTAGCTGTCGGTGGTCTTGTAGCGAAAGCTCAGGGTGTGCCAGTTGAAGCGCACCTGGCAGTAGCCCTCGCCTTGCTCGACGATCTCGATGTTGCTGATGTTGTGTGAGGTGCGGGTATCCGGCACGGTCGCACTGGAGCGCTCGGTCTTGATGCGGAACACCCGGTCCTCGAGGCCGCCACGGTTGCCGTACCAGATCAGCGATATCTCGCTTTGCGGGTCGGTGGTGAGGCGGTCGTCATCGTCCCACGCCGGCATCCAGAAGCTGGCGTCGGCGGCATACAGCTCCAACCACTGGTCCCACTGGGCATCGTCCAGGTAGCGCGCTTCGCGGTAGAGGAAGTCGCGCACGGTTTCGTAGAGGCTCATTGCACGGCCTCCACGGGGATCAGTTGCTGGTCATCCTTGAGCGCCTGGATCATGGTGTCCTGCCAGTACTTGTGCTGCAGCACGAACAGGCCTTCGTCCTCGGTGCGCACACCCGACAGCAGCGGTTTGAGCTCGATTTCGCGGGCCGCCTCGTCGGCGCCTTCGACCCAGTGCTCAGCGCCGCGGGACATGTCGTTCCAGCCGGTACCGCCGCCGTAGCCGGTCTGGCACGAGCGGAACTCTTCCAGGTCGTCCGGGGTGGCCATGCCACTGACGTTGAAGAAGTCCTCGTACTGGCGGATGCGCTTGGCGCGGGCATCGGTGCTTTCGCCTTTGGGCGCGATGCAGTAGATGGTGATTTCGGTCTTGTTCACCGAAATCGGCCGGGCAATGCGGATCTGCGAACTGAACTGGTCCATCAGGTACACGTTGGGGTACAGGCACAGGTTGCGCGAGTTTTCGATCATCCAGTCGGCGCGTGCCTGGCCGAAGTCGGCAACCAGCTCATCACGTCGCTCGAATGCCGGGCGGTCTTCGGGGTTGGCCCAGCGGGTCCACAGCAGCAGGTGGCCGTGGTCGAAGGAATAGAAGCCCCCGCCTTGCTTGGCCCAGGCGCCTGCGCTCATGGTCTTGATCTCGTCACCCGACTCGCGCTGTTTGCGCTGGTTCTGGGTGGCGGCGTAGTTCCAGTGCACGGAGCTGACGTGGTAGCCGTCGGCGCCGTTCTCGGCAGTGAGCTTCCAGTTGCCTTCGTAGATGTACGAACTGGCGCCGCGCAGCACTTCCAGGCCTTCAGGTGACTGGTCGACGATCATGTCGATGATCTTGGCCGACTCGCCAAGGTGCTCCACCAGCGGTTTGACATCGGCCTTCAGGCTGCCGAACAGGAAGCCCCGGTACGACTCGAAACGCGCGACCTTGGTCAGGTCGTGGGAGCCGTCGCAGTTGAAGCTGTCGGGGTAACCGGCGTTGCTCGGGTCTTTGACCTTGAGCAGTTTGCCGCTGTTGTTGAAGGTCCAGCCGTGGAACGGGCAGGTGTAGCTGGCGCGGTTGCCGCGTTTGTGCCGGCACAGCATGGCACCACGATGGCTGCAGGCATTGAGGAAGGCGTTGAGCACCCCGTCCTTGTTGCGCGCGATGAAGACCGGCTGGCGCCCCATGGTCAGGGTGAGGAAGTCGTTCTTTTCGGGGATCTGGCTTTCATGGGCCAGGTAGATCCAGTTGCCCTCGAAGATGTGTTTCATCTCCAGGTCGAACAGCCGTGGGTCGGTGAACATCTCGCGCTTACAGCGGTAGATGCCCTGTTCACGGTCGTCCTCGAGCATGGCATTGAGGTAGTCGAATCCCAGGGACATGGCCAGGGTCTCCATTGTTATTGTTCAGACCATGTCAGGTTAGGGATCAAGGCGTGGTGGCAATATCCTTTTCGTGCAGAGTGCTATCCGCTTTGTGCACATCAACCGCGGTTGCGCAGCGTTACCGAGGGCAATACCCCATAGCGCTGGCGGTAGGTTTCCGAAAAGCGTCCCAAGTGCAGGAAGCCATAGTCCATGGCAAGCTCGGTCACACTCCTCACGCTGCAACTGGCATCGCTCAGGCACGCATGCACCCGCTCCAGCTTGCGCAGCCGCACATAATGTTTGGGCGTGGTACCCAGGTGCCGATCAAACAGCGCATACAGCGACCGCAAGCTCATGCAGGCCTGCTCTGCCAGCACCTCGGCTGACAGCTCAAGCTTCAGGTTGCGCTCGATGTAATCCAGGATCCGCTCCAGGCTCGCCGCCGGCGCACTCAGGCTTTCGCGCCGAATGTTGGTGCTCATCAAGGTCAGCAGTTTGCTCGCGACAATCTGGCTGTAGTGCCCTTGCACGCGAGGCAACGGCTCATTCACCTCGGCTTCATGGCAGACCATGGCCAGCAGGTTCACGAACCCGTCCAGCTCCTCCAGCCGGTAATGGTTGCGCAAGAACCGCACGCCGCCATCAGGCCGCTGCCAGCGGTGCTCGTCACAGATCGAATCGAGCAGCCGGGTCGGCACCTTGAGGATAAATTTCTCGCAGTCTTCCGAGTAGGTCAGGTCAACCGGGTCGTCGGGGTTGATCAGCAGCAGCTCGCCGGGCACCAGGTGATGCTCGCGCTGGTGCCCGCGCCACAGGCAGTTGCCGTTGAGCAGCACCTGCAGGTGGTAGATGGTTTCCAGCGCTGGCGAGGTGACGCGCACGCTACCGCCGTAGCTGATGCGGCACAGGTCGAGTTCGGCGAACTTGCGGTGGCTGAGGCTGGCCTGGGGATGGGTGGTGCGGGACAAGCCGATGCAATGCTGGCCCACGTGCTGGTTCACATAGTCGGACACAGCATAGGGGTCGGCGTGATGAAACACGCTACTGCGCTCGCTCAGCAGGCGGCTTTCCATAGGCAAGGCACTCGGTTTCGTTATTGTTCTGGGCGCCGCTCCCTACGGGCTTGGGGCCAGTGGTTGCGGTCGATCACGGTCATTCTATCGGGCTGGGCGCAGGGAATTGGGGCAGGCGACAGCCGGTGAATGGCCACACTTAAGCAAAAAGGCGGGGGTTGGGCAATGCGACGATTGGAATGGGCGTGCGGATAGCGGACAAGGCGTCAATGCTTAATGTTCGATTACCGAACGCTATTATGCGCTCTGCTGCACCGCCCAGCCTTGGCTGCGCGCCCGGAACTGGCGCGGGGCGATGGCGAACAGCTCGCGAAAACGCCGGTAGAAATGCGGAAAACTCACAAACCCACTGGCGACCGCCACCTCGGTCAGTGACTTGCTGGTGTGTTGCAGCAGCTGGCGTGCATGGGTCAGGCGCAACTCCAGGTAGTAGCGCGGCGGTGTCGCCTGCACGTGGCGGCGGAACAAGCGCTCCAGGTGACGACGCGACAACCCCGCATGCTCGGCGATTTCGTCGATGCCGATCGGGTCTTCGATATTGGCATGCATCAGCTCAAGGGCCAAACGTACACCCTTGGGCAGGCTCGGGTCGATTTCCGCTGCGCTGGCCGGCGCATCACTCATCACCCGCGCGCGGTCGCACGCCAGCATCTGTTCCACTGCCCGGCGCAATACCGGGCCGCCACTGTGTTCAAGCAACGCCAGCATCATGTCCAGGGCACTGCTGGCACCCGCGCAGCTCAAACGCTGGCGGTCCAGGACATGGGCCTGGCGGCTGACCCGTACCTTGGGGAACAGCTCGCTCATCATCGCCCGGCCATCGGGGTGGAAGGCGCAGTCGTGATCATTGAGCAGGCCCGCCTCGGCCAGGAAGTAGGCGCCGTTCCACAAACCGCCAAGCTGGCAGCCATGCAGGTCGGCCTGGCGCAACTTGGCGCGCAGCAGCGGCGCGCTTTCCAGGCGCACGCGAAACCCACCGCACACCAACAGGCTGTCCAGAGCCTGCACATCCAGCTCGGCCAGTGGCGTGTTGACCGGCAAGGCGATGCCCAGGTCGCTCATGACCTGCGCCCCGTCCCCCACCACCTGGATCTGGAACAATGGCGTGGCGCTCATCAGGTTGGCGGTAACCAGGGTGTCCATGGCGGCGGTGAAGGCCATCATGGAGAAGTGCTCGCGCAGTACGAAGGCGACGCGTTGGCACGGCATCGACAGCGCGGTGCGGCCAGCCGCGTCCAGGTGGGCCAGGTTGGCGTTCTTGAGGCTGCTTTCGAAATGGCTCATGGTTTCAACTCTACTGCGAAAATCGCGGTGCCCTTCATCGCAGGTGAGCCCGCGATGAAGCCAACACCGATGGACCAGGTTACTTGCTGGCCTGGGTCGCCGCTGCGCGCGACGCCTGCAGCCATTCATCGAACTGCTGACGGTGCGCCGCCACCCACTCCTTGGCATGCCGGGTGATGTCGGCAGGCTTCTTCTCGCCCTGCTGCATCTTCAGGTTCTGCGCGCTCTCGTCAGCCGTGGTGATCTGCATCAGTGACAGGAACTTGGTGGCCGCCGGGTTCTCTTCGGCAAACTCCTTGTTCATCACAGCCTCGACCTTGTCGACCGCAAAGCCCAGGTTCTTGCCCTTGTACATCGTGTCGACCGAGTTGTTGCCATCGGGCAGGTCGGTCTTCGGCACTTCCAGCCAGACCACGTCCTTGCCCTCGACCAGCACGGTGGAAATCCACTGTGGCACCCAGGTGAAGTACAGGATCGGCTTGCCTTCCTTGTAGCGGGTGATGGTGTCGGCCATCAGCGCAAAGTACGAGCCCTGGTCCACGTGCACACTATCGCCCAGGCCGTAGGCCTTCATGTGGTGGGCGATGACCAGCTCGCAGCCCCAGCCGGGGTTGCAGCCGGTGAGGTTGGCCTTGCCGTCGCCGTCGGTGTCGAACAACTTGGCGATCTCCGGCTTTTTAAGGTCGGTGATGTACTTGATGTGGTACTGCTCAGCGGTCTTCTTGTCGATCAGGTAGCCCTGCAGCACGCCCGGCATGATGTCGCCGGCCTTGACCATCACGTCATTGCCACCGGCCTGCTGGTAGAACTTGTCGTGCAGCTTGTCCCACAGGTGCACGGTGAAGTCGGCATCGCCGTTGGCCAGCGCCACCATCATCACGCCGTATTCGGTTTCCTTGGGTTCCTGGACCTTGTAGCCCAGTTCGCGCAGGCCCTCCATGGCCACCTCGCCACGGAAGCGCTCCTCGGCAATGGAGGGGAAGATCGGCGTCACCTTCACGCCCTCGCCCGGCTGGTCGGCCGAAGCGTTGGCGCACAGCGAGGCGATGACCAGGGCCAAGGCACTGGCGCCTTGCAGGATGCTGCGGGAGAACATGGATTCCAACATTGTCGCGTACCTTCTTGTGGTTTTTATAGCGTGTGCGGCAGGTCGAATAGGGTTGTATCAGGCGGTCTTGCGCCGCCCTGCAGCTTGCCCTGCACCGAAGAGGCGCAGCACCACGCCCACGGGCCCGGTGTGGTACCAGCGCAGGCTCGGGTCGGCGCTGCTGCGCGCGCCCATGGCCTGGGTCAGGCGGTCGAGGAAGATCGCCAGCAGCACCAGCCCGACGCCACCGACCGTGGCCAGGCCCATGTCCAGCCGGCCGATGCCGCGCAGCACCATCTGGCCCAGGCCGCCGACCGAGATCATCGAGGCGATCACCACCATCGACAGCGACAGCATCAGGGTCTGGTTGAGCCCGGCCATGATGGTCGAGGTGGCCAGCGGCAGCTGCACCCGGGTCAACATCTGCCGCGGCGTGCAGCCAAAGGCGCGGGCGGCTTCGATCTTGTCTTCCGGCACCTGGCGGATGCCCAGGTTGGTCAGGCGTACCAGCGGTGGCAAGGCGAAGACGATGGTCACCAGAACGCCTGGCACGTTGCCGATGCCGAACAGCATCACCACCGGCACCAGGTAGACGAACGCCGGCAGCGTCTGCATGGCATCGAGCAGCGGGCGAATGATACTTTCCAGGCGGTTGCTGCGGGCGCAGACGATGCCCAGCGGAATACCGATCACCGCGCAGAAGAACACCGAAGTGAGCACCAGTGCCAGGGTGGTCATCGACTCCGACCAGACGCCAATCAAACCGAGCAGGGTCAGGGTGACAAAGCACAGCAGCGCCATGCGCTTGCCGGCCAGCTGCCAGCCGAGCAACGACGACAGCAGGATGCCAATGGTGGGTGGAATGCTCTGCAGGGTGAACTCGATGCCATTGAGCACCTGGTCGATCGGCCAGCGAATGGCGCGGAACACCTCGCGGAAGTTGTGCACAAGGAAGTTGAGGGTGGCGGTGACCCAGTCACCCAGGGGGATGGTGGCCGCCTGGAACGGGTCGAGCAGGCTGAATTCGGACATGGGACAACCTCGCGTAGGTTCAGTGGCGGCTCAGGGACTGCAACGGCGCGCTGTTTGCCAGGCTGGCGCACTGGCAGCGGCTATTGAAGGTCTTGAAGAACGCGCGCACATAGTCGTTGGCCGGCTGGTCGATCAGCGCTTGCGGCGTGCCGATCTGCACCACCCGGCCGCCCTCCATGATCGCGATGCGGTGGCCAATGCGGATGGCCTCTTCGATGTCGTGGGAAATGAAGATGATGGTGCGCTGCTGTTCGGCCTGCAGGCGCATCAGTTCGCCCTGCATCTCGCTGCGGATCAACGGGTCGAGGGCCGAGAAGGCTTCGTCCATCAGCAGGATGGTCGGGTCGTTGGCCAGTGCGCGGGCCAGCCCTACCCGTTGTTGCATGCCACCGGAAAGCTGGTGCGGGTAGCTGTGCTCGTGGCCGGCCAGGCCAACCTGGCTCAGCGCTTCGCGAGCACGGCTGTGGCGCTCGGCTTCGCCGACGCCGGCGATTTCCAGGCCAAAGGCCGTGTTCTGCAGCACGCTCATGTGCGGCATCAAGGCAAAGGACTGGAACACCATGCCCATTTCCTTGCGGCGCACATCAAGCAAGGCTTTATCGGACAGCCCGGTGATTTCACGGCCATTGAGGTGGATGCTGCCAGAGGTGGGTTCGATCAGGCGGTTGAACAGCCGCACCATGGTCGACTTGCCCGAGCCTGACAGGCCCATGATGACGAAGATTTCGCCACGCTTGACGGAAAAGCTTGCATCGAACACGCCGACGACGTGGCCGGTCTTGCTGAAGATTTCGTTCTTGTCGGCGCCCTTGCGGAGCATCTCCATGGCCATGTTCGGGTTGGGGCCGAACACTTTGAAGATGTTGTTTACCGAAAGAATCTCATCGGCATGGCTCATACGACCCTCTTTATTATGCTTATAACCAATCTATCAACTTCGCACTTTCAATAAGGCGGGTAGATCAGTGCGAGTACGCTTGGCAGTTCGTTCACACTCGAACGT
>NZ_JANIAG010000117.1:0-17820 GCF_028682155.1 Pseudomonas sp. 39004 | reverse complement strand
CGCCACAGAACTTGGGGCCGCTGCGCAGCCCTTTCGCGACGCAAGGCCGCTCCTACAATCAGCGCCAATTCAGGGGGTCAGGTCATTTGTGCAACCAGCTGAGGAAGCCGCCCTTCTTGATCAGGGTCGGCTTCTGCAGCAGTAGCGATTCCCGGCTCTGGCGCCGGAACCGCTGCAACTTGCTCAACGCCGTCTGCACCTCGCCGCGCTCCATCAGGCAGCTCTTCACCTGTTCCTTGTCGATGCGGTAAAGCACGCAGCTGGTCAGCGTGCGGAATTCAGCGAAGCCGTCGTCCTCGTCGAGGATGCCCTCGATTCCCAGTACCTCCCCAGGCCCCATGCGCCCAGCCTCCAGCAACTTGTCGCCGTCGCGGACTGACGCCGAAACCACGCCGCTGCCAATCACCAACAGATGCTCCGAGCGTTCGCCTACCCCAAGGATCACCTGGTCGGCCAGGTACTCCACCGCGGTCATGCGCTGGCTCAGTGCATCGCGTTCGTCATCGCTCAGCGAGCGGAACACCCGCACCTCGTCCAGTACTTCGCGCTGGCGGCTGCGTGGCGGCATGGCCAGGTCGACGTTCCACATCACGCCACTGGCCTCAAGGTGCCGGTGGGCCAGGTCGAACAGCTGATTGCGCGCTTCGGTCTTGCCGGCCATGTCGGCGATGAAACCACTGGCCTCGTATTCCACCGATTCCAGGGTCGAGGCCTTCACCGTGACTTTCGGCTTGGGCGAGGCCAGTATCGCGCGGGTGCCCTGCAAGGCCTTTTCCAGCGCATCGAACACCCGCTTCGGCCGCACCTTAGCCGGCACCACCACGCTGATCGATACACCGTGCACATCGGCCGGGCGGCTGTGGTTGAGCAGCTTGGCCTTGGCCGCGACCGAGTTGGGGATCACCGCCAGGCTGCCGGACCCGGTCAGCAGGCGGGTGGCGCGCCAGTCGATGTCCAGTACCTTGCCTTCGGTGCCATCGATGGAGATCGAATCGCCGATCTGATAGGGCCGTGTGGTGTTCAGCACGATGCCGCTGAACACATCGGCCAAGGTGCTTTGCAATGCCAGGCCGATAACGATGGCCATCACCCCGGAGGTGGCCAGCAGCCCCTTCACCGGCAGCTGCATCACGTAGCCTGCCGCCGCCACCACCGCCGCCAGGAATATCAGCGCCCCCAGCACATCCTGCAGCAACCGCCCGCCATGGCTGCCGCGCGCCACCAGCAGCAGGCCGAACACCACGGTCACCGTGCGCGCGCCGAACAGCCACCAGCCGATCGTCAGCACCGTGGCCATCAGGTTGCGCGACACATCCTCGGGCCATGGCGGTGGTTGCAACGGGCTCATGCCGGCGGCCAGCAGCACCGAGCTGAACAGCAGGAAGATCACCAGCCGCGCGCCGATACGCCAGGCCCTGCGCTGGAGGGGGATCAGTTGCCAGAGCACGAGGTCGAGCAGGATCAGGGCGCAGCCGAGCAGCAAAGGGGAAGACTGGATAAAGGCCAGCATGGTGGTCTCGGGATGAGGGGAGGGCTGTGGGTAGTAATAGAGCAGGTTGGTTCGCCAGGCAATGTTGTCCGGCTGCGCTCACCCTGGTCGCCTGTTGACTTGTCCAAGGACTGTGGTAGCGTTTTACCTGAGCGCGAAACCAGTTGCCATTCAGCGGCAGTAACTGGCGTAGGAACCCCGTCGATGGCTGAATCATCAGCGCAGGGTGAGACCTCCACACCCCGGCTTGAGGGTGTGTATATGAATATCAAGCACCTCTTTCAGGGCTACTGGTTACAGTGGCCCTTTTCTTTGTTCGGCAGAAACGCATAGCGTTTGAAGAGCAGCTCGCCATGGCGATGCTTGTTCAACGCTTTCGCGTCGCACTGCATAAAATTCCACAGCATTTTTCCGCTCTCGAGCGTCACGATCACCAGCATCTGTCGCTTGGTCTCATAGACCCCGATAAATGCCAATCTATGTGTGTCGTTGGTATAGGCGACACTCCACACTTCAAACGGCCCGGTCAAGGTATCCAAGGCTACTTGGACATAACGTTCCCGGGCATCCTGCCTTTTTTCGACGATGTGACAGATACAGCTGCGCCGAACCTGAACACCTCCCAAGGGCGTCTTGAGAACCACAAAGGCGATAGGTGAGTCGCTCAAGCCGAAGTGCTGAGCGACCAGTTCGATAGCATCGTCATGGGAGTCCGCTGCAGCAATCTCCTCGATAGCTTGAGCACGCACCTCACGGTGAAGTGACCTGAGATCGGGTAGCCCCATATCCAGCCAAGTGCGCTGACACCCTTTCTCAGTGATTTTTGCGGGTGGGGTAGTGACGGTCAAGGAGGTACCTGGTGACAAGCGGAGGGCTGAAGCGATAGGGCTCGACAAGCCTAGGGAGCGGGTAGAGCGCGAACAATCAGAAGGGAATCGACACAGTTCGTAGGGGATTTCCCGATGCGACGCGGTTTCGCAGGTAATGACTGACATCGCAGTAGGACATTGCTGGCATTTCAGAATGCTGAGGCCGCTACGCAAACAAGCCAGCAAAACCATTGCCAACTAATCGTTCACAGAATAGAACGCTAAAGCCAAAAACAGCTATCTACCGCTCCAAAGGTGATGGTTTTAATCTTCTCCCATCAACGCGAAACACCCAAATCACTGAAGATCAAAACCCTTAGGAGCAACGACCATGACCCCATTCAAATACAACCGCCTGAACAAAGACGACGCAGCCGTGCTGTTGGTCGACCACCAGGCTGGCCTGCTGTCCCTGGTGCGTGACATCGAGCCGGACGCCTTCAAGAACAACGTGCTGGCCCTGGCCGACCTGGCCAAGTTCTTCAACCTGCCAACCATCCTCACCACCAGCTTCGAGCAAGGCCCCAACGGCCCGCTGGTACCCGAGCTGAAAGCGCTGTTCCCGGACGCGCCCTACATCGCCCGCCCAGGCCAGATCAACGCCTGGGACAACGAAGACTTCGTCAAGGCCGTGAAGGCCACCGGCAAGAAGCAACTGATCATCGCCGGTGTCGTGACTGAGGTGTGCGTAGCCTTCCCGGCCCTGGCAGCCCTGGAAGAAGAATTCGAGGTGTTCGTGGTGACCGATGCGTCCGGCACCTTCAACGCCATGACCCGCGACGCCGCCCATGACCGCATGAGCCGTGCCGGTGCGCAACTGATGACCTGGTTCGGCGTGGCCTGTGAGCTGCACCGCGACTGGCGCAACGATGTCGAAGGCCTGGCGGCGCTGTGCTCCAACCACATCCCGGACTACCGCAACCTGATGAGCAGCTACAACGCCTTCAACGCCGGCAAGTAACCCGCCACGCCCCCGGGCACCGCCAGTCGGTGCCCGGCAAGGGCAGCACACCCATGCAATCATCCGCCCGTTCGCCGTTGCACAGTGGATGCGGGCCAGCTCATCCCAAGGAACGCCGATGAACACCGCACTCCAAGACAACCGCAACGTGGTTACTCTGGTCATCCAGCACAAGGTTCGCGCCGAAGCATTGGCAGGCTACGAAGCGTGGCTCAAGCACACGGTCAGCGCCGCGCGCCGCCAACCCGGCCACCTTGATGTCAACGTGATCCGCCCGGAAGACGGTGGCCGCCACTTCACCACCGTGGTGCGCTTCAGCGACGCCAGCCTGCTGCAGGCCTGGGTCAATTCCACCGAGCGCCAGACGCTGGTCAGCCAGGTGCTGCCGTTGCTGGAGGAGGGTGACAACACCCAGGTCCACGACGACCCGGAATTCTGGTTCACCCCGCCGAGCACCACCGCGAAGCAACCGCCGCGCTGGAAGCAGGCACTGCTGACCTACCTGGTGATCTGCCCGATGACCATGATCATCCCGCAACTGCTGGCGCCGTTTTTCGCCCGCGTCCCGCAGCTGGGCGGCCCGATCACCGGCAACCTGATCGTCAACCTGTTCGTCATCCTGCCCGTGGTGTTCTACATCATGCCGTGGGTAACCCGCCGCTGCGCCAACTGGCTGCGTGGCTGAGCCAGCTCCCCCCCTCACCCCAAAAGACCTTCAAGGAGATACCGACATGAGCACACTCGTAACCCGCGACGGCACTTCGCTTTATTTCAAGGACTGGGGCAGCGGCAAGCCCGTGCTGTTCAGCCACGGTTGGCCGCTGGATGCCGACATGTGGGACGCGCAGATGGAGTTCCTGGCCAGCCGCGGCTACCGCGCCATCGCGTTCGACCGCCGTGGTTTCGGCCGGTCGAGCCAACCGTGGAACGGTTACGACTACGACACCTTTGCCGATGACATCGCCCAGTTGATCGAGCACCTCGACTTGCGTGAAGTGACCCTGGTGGGCTTCTCCATGGGCGGCGGCGATGTCAGCCGCTATATCGCCCGCCATGGCAACGAACGGGTTGCCGGGCTTGTGCTGCTGGGCGCGGTAACGCCGGTGTTCGGCAAGCGTGATGACAACCCTGAGGGGGTCGATGCATCGGTGTTCGCAGGTATTCAGGCAGGGCTGCGTGCGGACCGGGCGCAGTTCATCGCTGATTTCGCCACGCCGTTCTATGGTTTGAACCAAGGCCAGCAAGTGTCCCAGGGTGTGCTGACGCAAACCCTGAACATCGCGCTGCTGGCCTCGATCAAGGGCACGCTGGATTGCGTGAGCGCATTTTCCGAGACCGACTTCCGCCCCGACATGGCCAAGATCGAGGTGCCTACCTTGGTTATCCACGGTGACGCGGACCAGATCGTGCCGTTCGAGACCACCGGCAAGAAGGCTGCCGAGTTGATCCGCGGTGCCGAGTTGAAGGTGTATGAAGGCGCGCCGCATGGCTTTGCCGTGACGCATACGCAGCAGCTGAACGAAGACCTGCTGGCGTTCTTGAACCGGTGAAAATCCAGCGGCCGCCTCGCGCCGAGGCCGGCCGCTGCACAAAAGCTGATCAAGGCTAACCTTCACCCACCCACCGCACATCCATCCAAGCCTTGGCCAGGCACGAACCGGCATGCTCCGCAGTTGCGCTTGCCGCCGCCGCACCCAGACGGAGAAGACCATGTCCCAGGACCCCAACGACAAGAGCCGTCGCCAGTTCCTCGCCACCAGCACCGTGCTCGGTGCTGCTGGCGCGCTCTGGTCCGCATTGCCCTTCGCCGGCTCTGCCGGTTCCGCCCATGCATTCACCCAAGGAGGCTCCATGACCGCCGACCTCATCCTGTTCAACGGCAAACTGCACACCGTTGACCGTGAGAAGCCCACCGCCACCGCCGTTGCCATCAAGGACGGCCGCTTCATTGCCGTCGGCAGTGACGCCGAAGCCATGGCCCACAAAAGCGCCGCCACGCAGATCATCGACCTCAAGCAGCGTACTGTCATCCCGGGCCTGAACGACTCCCACCTGCACTTGATCCGCGGTGGCCTGAACTACAACCTGGAGCTGCGTTGGGAAGGCGTACCGTCAGTAGCCGACGCCCTGCGCATGCTCAAAGACCAGGCCGCCCGTACCCCAACCCCGCAGTGGGTGCGTGTGGTCGGTGGCTGGAACGAATTCCAGTTCGCTGAAAAGCGCATGCCGACCCTGGAAGAAATCAACCAGGCCGCGCCCGATACCCCGGTCTTCCTCCTGCACCTGTACGACCGCGCGCTGCTCAACCGCGCTGCGCTCAAGGCCGTGGGCTACACCAAGGACACGCCGAACCCGCCAGGTGGCGAGATCCAGCGCAACAAATTCGGCGAGCCGACCGGCATGCTCATCGCCCGCCCTAACGCGATGATCCTCTACGCTACCCTGGCCAAGGGGCCGAAGCTGCCGCTGGAATACCAGGTCAACTCGACCCGCCAGTTCATGCGTGAGCTCAACCGCCTGGGCCTGACCAGCGCCATCGACGCCGGGGGTGGCTACCAGAACTTCCCCGACGACTATTCGGTGATCCAGGAGCTGGCTGACAAAGGCCAGTTGACCGTGCGCATCGCCTACAACCTGTTCACCCAGAAGCCCAAGGAAGAACTCGATGACTTCAAGAAGTGGACGTCGAGCGTGAAGCTGCACAGCGGCACGGACTTCCTGCGCCATAACGGCGCGGGCGAGATGCTGGTGTTCTCCGCCGCCGACTTCGAGGACTTCCTTGAGCCGCGGCCGGACTTGCCGCAAACCATGGAAGAAGAGCTGGAGCCGGTGGTGCGCCACCTGGTCGAGCAGCGCTGGCCGTTCCGCCTGCATGCCACCTACAACGAATCGATCACGCGCATGCTCGATGTGTTCGAAAAGGTTAACCGGGACATTCCGTTCAACGGCCTGCCGTGGTTCTTCGACCATGCCGAAACCATCACCCCGGAAAACATCGAGCGCGTGCGCGCCCTGGGCGGGGGCATCGCCATCCAGGACCGTATGGCCTTCCAGGGTGAATACTTCGTCGACCGCTACGGTGCCAAGGCAGCCGAAAAGACACCGCCGATCCAGCGCATGCTCGACATGGGTGTGCCGGTCGGGGCCGGTACCGACGCAACCCGCGTCTCCAGCTACAACCCGTGGACTTCGCTGTATTGGTTGGTCAGCGGCAAGACCGTTGGCGGCATGGCGCTGTACCCGGAAGGCCTGAGCCGCGACACCGCGCTGCAGTTGTTCACTCAGGGCAGCGCCTGGTTCTCCAGCGAGCAGGGCAAGAAAGGCCAGATCAAGGTGGGCCAGCTGGCCGACCTGGCGGCGTTGTCGCTGGACTTCTTCAGTGTCGATGAAGAGGCGATCAAGGGCATCGAGTCGGTGCTGACCCTCGTCGATGGCAAGGTCGTGTACGGCGCCGGCGAGTTCGACAGGCTCGGCCCGCCGCAGGTGCCAGTACTGCCGGAATGGTCGCCGGTGGCCAAGGTGCCGGGGCACTGGCGGGTGGGTACGCCATCGCTGGCCGCAGCGGTGCACCAGTGCAGCGGCCCGTGTGGGGTGCATGCGCACAGCCATGAAAAGGCGCGGCATTCCAGCGTACCGGTAAACGACTTCCAAGGGTTCTGGGGGGCGCTGGGTTGTTCGTGCTTCGCGTTCTGAGTTGATGTGAAGAAGGGGCCTGCAGAGGCCCCTTTTTTGTGTGTCGATCTTCAGCACTGCGCTGTAACTGTGAGCGCGGATTCACTCGCTATGAAACCAGTACAGATTCAGGCCATGTCGCTGATGGCGAACTCCTCGGCCAGGTGATCGATCAGCGACCGCACCGACGGCAGCAAGCCGCGCCGCGACGGGAAGATCGCATGCACGATGCCGCAGCGCGGGTGCCAGCCCGGCAACAGCTCCACCAGCCGGCCCTCGGCCAGGTCCTCGCGCACGGCTACCCGGGGCAGGTGCGCAATGCCCACACCGGCCACCACGAAATGGCGCAAGGCAAACAGGTCGTCGGTGACCATGCGCGGTGTGTGCGGGATCACGATGCTGTGGCTTTGGTCCTCCCCTTGGAACAGCTCCCACTGGTACTCACGTTGGGCGCTGCCCCAGTGCACGCTGGGCAGCTGGCCGAGCATCTGCGGGTCGAAGCCCTTGGGCAGTTGCTCCCGGTATTGCGGCTGGCCGACCAGGCACTGGGTACTGTTGCTCAGCACCTTCATCACCATGTCGGTGTTTTCCAGCGGCGGAAAGCGCACGCGCAGCGCTACGTCGAAGCCTTCATGCAGCAGGTCGACGCGGCGGTTGGTGCTTTCGATAAACAGTTCTACCTGGGGGTACTTGAGCATGTAGCGCGTCAGCATCGGCCCGACCCAGGAGTTGAGCAGGGTGGTCGGGCAACTGATGCGCACCAGCCCGCGAGGCTCGCTGCGGTTGCGTTCGATGATCTCCGCCGCCCCCTCGGCCTCCACGCGCATGGCCAGGCAACGGTTGTAGTAGGCCTGGCCGATTTCGGTCAGCGAGCAATGCCGGCTGGTGCGGTGCAGCAGGCGTACGCCAAGACGCTCTTCAAGGTCTGCGATACGCCGGCTGAGCTTGGACTTGGGCATGTCCAGCGCGCGACCTGCCGGGGCGAAACCGCCGTGCTCCACTACCTGGGTGAAGTAGTAGAGGGAGTTGAGGTCTTCCAATGATCGTTCTCCGGGTGGAACGGTAAGGGCAGTTTCGCAGTTTAACGCAGCAAAGGTGATGAGTTTGAAGGGTATCTTGCCATGCAGCCCGAGCTCTGGCTGAAAGACTTTGGGAAACTTCCCACATAGATCGCGGACGGCAACACCGCGCTAAATCAAATCTCTGAGAACAGACTGATCAATCCGGAAATGCTTCAGGAGAGCTTGGATGCGCCTTTCTATATCCAACTTGAAATGTGTAAGGCGTGACCTTACACTCAAGATTCAATGATCAAGAGTTTCAGGCACAAGGGCCTGAGGCTGCTTTATCAGCGACGAGACACATCAGGAGTACGCGCCGATCATGTTGCTCGTTTACGACGGCTACTTGCCTCGCTCGAGGTGGCGCAAACGCCTTCCAACCTGGATCGTCCTGGATACCGCCTGCATTTGCTGCGGGGCAAGCTGGATGGCTTCTGGGCGGTGAACGTTTCGGGCAACTGGCGACTGGTGTTCCGCTTCGTTGGTACCGATGTAGAGCTTGTCGATTATCTGGACTACCACTAGGAGAGAGAACGCCATGCCTATGTACGATCCACCCCATCCCGGTGAGTCTTTGCGAGAAGACGTTTTGCCTGCAATTGGCATGAGTGTCTCGGGACTGGCGCGTCACCTCGGTTATTCGCGGGGGCAGCTGTCCACCGTGCTCAATGGGCGTGCCGCTATATCCGCTGATCTGGCGTACCGTCTTGAACTGGCGGGCCTCGGCGATGCTCGGCAGTATCTTGCCGAGCAGGCCGCCTACGATCTGTGGCAGGCCGCGCACCGTGAGCACCCGCAGATTGCGCGGCTGGTATTTGCTTGAAACTCAATCCGCATCCGAATCAAACAACCGCTCCAGTTCCACCCGCGCTTCCTGGGCTGTCTGCATCACCTTGGCCCGGTCATCGCGCACCTGCCCTTGGGCTACCAGCACTTCTTCGTCGTGTTGGGTAAACCGGGCGATGCGATCCGCCGCTTGTTCATCACTCAACCCTAACCCCACCAGCGCACGGCGGGTCATCTCCAGGCTCGAATAGAACGTCTCGCGAATCGGCTCGGCGCCTACATCGATCAGCTTGTGCACATGCTGGCGGTTACGCGCGCGGGCCAGCACTTTCAGGTGCGGGTACAGGCGCTTGACCCGCTCCGCCGTGCGGGTGGTGACTTCCGGGTCGTCGGTGGTGATGACGAAGTACTCGGCCTCGCCCACTTTGGCCGCATGCAACACCTCGGCGCGCAAGGGGTCGCCGTAGAATACTGGAGCCTGCTCGAACATGCGGGTCATCTCGATGGCGTCCACCGAGGTTTCCAAGGCGATGAAGGGGATCTTCTGGGCGCGCAGGATGCGCGAGACGATCTGCCCCATGCGGCCCATACCGACGATGACCACACGCGGGGCGTCGGTCTGGATCTGCTTGTACTGCTCCGGCACTTCCCGTTGCGGCAGCGGGCGTTTGAGGGCGCGGGCGCAGCCGAGCATCAGCAGGGGGGTGAGGGCCATCGACAGGGTGATGGTCATCATCAGCAGGTCGTAGGTCTGGGTGTCGAACAAGCCCTGGTCCTTGCCCAGCTTGAACACCACGAAGGCGAACTCGCCCCCCGCCGCCAGCACCATCCCCAGGCGCAGGGCGCTGGCGCTGTTGAGGCCGCCGGCCAGTCGGCCGACCACGATCAGCAAGGTCAGTTTGACCGCGATCAGCAACAGGGTCAGGCCCAACAGCACCAGCGGCATTTCCAGCAGCAGGCTCAGGTTGGCGCCCATGCCGACACTGATGAAGAACAGCCCCAGCAGCAGCCCCTTGAACGGTTCGATCTGCGATTCCAGCTCGTGGCGGTACTCCGAGTCGGCCAGCAACAGGCCGGCGAGGAAGGCGCCCAGGGCCATGGAAATGCCGGCCTCTTCCATCAGCCAGGCGGTACCGATCACCACCAGCAGCGCGGTGGCGGTGGAAACCTCCGGCAGGCCGGTACGGGCGACGATGCGAAACACCGGCCGCAGCAGGTAACGGCCGCCGACGATGACCACGGCGATGCTGGCGAATACCTTCAGTGCATGTTCGAGGCTGTCACCGTGGCTGGTATCCGGGCCGCTGGCGGCCAGCAGCGGGACCAGGGCGATCAGCGGGATGGCCGCGATGTCCTGGAACAGCAGAATGGCGAACGCGAGGCGACCGTGCGGCGCGTTCAGCTGCTTGCTTTCGGCCAGGCTCTGCAGGCCGAGGGCGGTGGATGACAGCGCCAGGCCCAGGCCCAGCACCAGGGCCGCCGGCAACGACTGGGCAAAGCCGAACAGGGCGATGGCGCCGATCACAGCACCGGTCAGCAACACCTGCGCAGCCCCCACGCCGAACACTGACTTGCGCATCAGCCACAAGCGTTTGGGTGACAGCTCCAGGCCGATGATGAACAGCAGCAGAACAACGCCCAGTTCAGAAATATGCGCGACGCTCTCGGTATCGCGGATCAGCCCCAGCGCCTGCGGGCCGATGGCTACGCCGGCCAGCAGGTAGCCGATCACCGCGCCCAGTTGCAGGCGCTTGGCCAAGGGGACGGCAAGGACGGCGGCGAAGAGGAAGATCACCGCGGTTTGCAGAAGGCTGCCTTCGTGTGGCATTGGCTCGAACTCCATGAGCTGCCAGGGCAGCGTTAGAACAGTGTGGCGGACAATTCTGGAGGTGAAGGTGGTGTTAGACAATCTGCTGACGGCAGGAAAGATTGTCCCGAAAAAAGTGACAGTCAGTGGTGGCCTTCTTGCGGGCAAGCCTGCCCCTGTCAGCTACCAGGCCGATACTGCAACGCCTCGCCCAGATGCCCCCTGGCAATCGACGCCACACCCTCCAGGTCCGCTAGCGTGCGCGCCACTTTCAGCAGCCGATGGGCAGCGCGCAACGACAAGTTCAATCGTTCGCAGGCAGTCTCCAGCCAAGCCTGGTCCGCCGCCTCCAACAGACAATGGTGGCGCAAGCCGTTGAGGTCGAGAAACGCATTGGCGCACCCTTGCCGACGTTGCTGCAGGTCGCGCGCCTCGGCCACCCGCTCGGCGACTGTGGCGCTGGTGTCGCCGCTGGGTTGGTTGTTCAGCGTGGTGGTTTCGCGCGCCACGGTCAGGTGCAGGTCAATGCGGTCCAGCAGCGGCCCCGACAACTTGTTGCGATAACGCTGGACCTGGTCGGTGCTGCAGCGGCAGCGGCCGCTCGGGTCGCCGAGGTAGCCGCAAGGGCAGGGGTTCATCGCCGCAACCAGCTGAAAACGTGCCGGGAAGCGCACTTTGTCCCGCGCCCTGGCAATCACGATCTCGCCGGACTCGAGCGGTTCGCGCAGTACCTCCAGCACGCGCCGCTCGAATTCCGGCAACTCATCGAGAAACAGCACACCATGATGAGCCAGGGTGATTTCGCCCGGCTGTGGCCGGCTGCTGCCGCCCACCAGTGCAGGGCCTGAGGCCGAGTGGTGCGGGTGGCGGAAAGGGCGCTGTGGCCAGCTGTTCAGCGGCGCATGGCCGCTGACCGACTGAATGGCCGCCACCTCCAGCGCTTCGCGCTCGTCCAGCGGCGGCAACAGCCCTGGCAAGCGGCTGGCGAGCAAGGTCTTGCCAGTGCCGGGCGGGCCGGTGAACAACAGGTTGTGCGCCCCGGCTGCGGCCAGCAGCAAGGCACGCTTGGCGGCCACCTGGCCCTGTACCTCGCTGAGGTCGGGGTAGGGCCGGCTGTTCAGTACCAGGCCATTGGCGGCATAGGGCGCTAACGGTACCTGGCCGTTCAGGTGGGCGACCAGTTCCAGCAGGTGCCCGATGGCATACACCACCAGCCCACCTGCAAGGCTGGCTTCTTCGGCATTTTCCCGTGGTACCACCAACGCCCGGCCCGCGTCCCTTGCCGCCAGCGCCGCCGGCAACACGCCCTGCACAGGGCGCAGTTGCCCGGACAGCGCCAGTTCGCCCAGGCACTCGATGTCGCAAAGGGTAGCTACCGGGACCTGGCCACTGGCGGCAAGAATGCCCAGGGCAATGGCCAGGTCATAGCGCCCGCCATCCTTGGGCAGGTCGGCGGGCGCCAGGTTCTGGGTGATGCGCCTTGCCGGGTAGTCCAGGCCTGAGTTGACGATGGCACTGCGTACCCGGTCTTTGCTTTCCTTGACCGTGGTTTCGGGCAGGCCGACCAGGGTGAGGTGGGGGAGCCCGTTGGCCAGGTGGGTTTCGACGCTGACCGCCGGTGCCTGTACGCCTACCTGGGCGCGGCTGTGGACGAGGGCAAGTGACATGGACGCTCCGTTGTTGCTGAAAAGGGCCGCTTCCTGCGGCTTGGGCAAGGTTAGCGGGCGAAGTGGCAATCAGCGCAAGAAGTGTGCGTCCTGGTTTTTCAGGTCAGGGTTTTCTCCTGGTTTTTCATACAATCTGACAAAAATGGATCCAATAACTTTGCGCAGATCCAGGGTATGGCTTAGTGTTGAAAGGCTACTGCGCTTGCCATGGGATGGCAGCGCCGCTTCCCACAAATGGACTTGAGGTATTGCTCCGTGCAAACGCTCACTCGCACTCGCCAGGCAATCCGAGAACTGGTGCAGGCCAGTGCATTCGTTGAACTCAACCGCTACTTCGACATCCTCGAAGCGCGTTGGCGACAGTCGCCACCCGGCGAGTTTCCTGCCTACCTGGAGGCCGTCGAAGGGCACATGCTGGTCGATTGGGACTGCCAGGGCGACAAGGCCCTGACGCAGGTTCTCAAGGCCTGGATCGACGCCTGCCCCAAGGCCTACCACCCTCAAGTGGTGATGGGCTTGCATTGCTTCAGCCGCGCCTGCGATATCCACGACAGTGCCAATGCCGAGCCCCTCAGTGCCGAGCAGCAGTTGGCGGCCGAGCAGGTTTGCGAGCTCGGCGCCGCGCACCTGTTGCGTGCCATGGGGCGCACGGCGCAGCCGGTGGCGGCGGCCATCGGCATGCTGCGGCTCAGCGCGCAGTTCGCCGAGCCAGGTTGGTTGCGCGAACTGTTCGACGGCCAGCCGGCACGCTTCAGCCCGAGCGCTCACGCGGATGTGGAAGTGCAGGAGGCTGCGGCGCCGCTGCTGGTGAAATACGGCCTGCTACCCCTGGCCCAAGTGCCACAGACCTTGCCGGCGTGCCTGGGCAAACGTGCCGTGCATGGGCGAGAAGCCGCGCAGCACTATTGGCTGCAGCATGCGCTGGGTGCTTTCCCCGGCTGTTTTGAAGCGATTCAGGCGCATGCCGTCTACCTGCTGCCCCGTTGGGGCGGCAGTTACGCGGCAATCGACGGATTGGCCGGTGGCATGCTGTGTGAAGGATGGCCAGAGGAGCAGCGCAATGCGCTGCGCTGGCTGGCTATCGAGGACCAGCTCGAACTGCCGCATGCCGGCCAGGTGCAGTCGATCGCTGCCTGGCAGCAGGTGTTCAAGGCGTGGTCGCTGCGTGCGCTCAGGCCCAGGGAGCGCGCGACTTTGCTGGCATGGCGTGGCGCCTTGCGTGGTTGTGCCCTGCAGGACTACGCGGGCGCGCTGCGCGACTTTGCCGGTTGTGTGAACCTTTACCCTGATCTGGGCTTTGTCCCGGGTATCGGCCAGCCCTTTCGTAGTATTGTCTGCCTCATGCTGTTCCACGGCATGGACGATGACCAGCAGGCGTTTCGTAGCGCGATCGAGCGGCTGTGCGAGAGCGGCTCGCACCCCGCTGCCTGTGCGCTGCGGGCGGTGGGGCATGGGTTTGGGCGCTGGGGGTTTGCATGTTCGCCTGAGCAGGCACGTATTTGGTCGCAGCGTGCGGTGAAGCGTCAACTTGGCCGCCAAGGGCCGGGTTTCGATGTGCTTGAAGTGCCACGCCTGCTGTGGTCTGCCAACCAGCAAGAGGCCGCTTATTTCCTTTATGAACGCTGTGCCGATCTGAGCCTGCCAGAGGCTGCGCTGAGCCTTCATCACCTGCATCGCGGTGCACTGGCCAACACCCCTGGGCACTACCTGGACGCGGATGCTGCCGAATACTGGCTGCTGCGCGCAGTGCAGGCCGGATGCAAGGTGGCCAAATACACCTTGGCATGCCGGCGTATGCAAAGTGCCGAAGCCTTGAGTGAACGAAGTGCCATGCTGGCAGTGAGGCGGCTACTGAACGATGCATTGGGCAGTGCGCAGACCGCTGCCGGTGCGCGCCTGCAACTGGGTATTCTGCTGCGGCAGTTTGGCGAGCCGCAGGAGCAGGCCGAGGCCGTCGACTACTTGCTCGGTCTGGTCGAGCACCCGGACGACTGGATTGCCGCGCGCGCCAGTGCAGAGCTGGGGCTGGCCTGGATGCAGGGGCACGGCACACGCAAGCAAAGCCGCTTCGCGGCCATCGAGTGGATCAACCGCGCAGTGGCGTTGCAGCCGGCGGATAACGATATCGAGCATATCCAGGCCGAGATACTCAACTCGCACAACCGGGTGAAAACGCTGTTCACCCTGTGCGGTGCTGCTTTGTTTCGGGGGACACTGCATGCCAGCGAGTTGCCGCCGAAATCAAGCAACCCGGGCGAGGGCCGATTGCAGGCATCGGCCTGACCCTTATTGCTGGGCTGGCGCCATCCGTGCTTCCAGCTCGGCGACCTGTTTCTCCAGGGCTTCCAGGCGAGCGCGGGTGCGGGCGAGGACGACCATCTGGCTGTCGAATTCTTCGCGGCTGACCAGGTCAAGCTTGCTGAAGGCGCCCTGCATCAGCACCTTGAACTGGCTTTCGAGTTCGGCGCGAGGCTGGGCGGTATCGCTGCTGAAAAGGCGCGAGGCCTGGTCGCTCAGGGCGTCGAGGAGGGCTTTGGGCGCGAGCATGTTCGGCTGTCCACTGAATCTGAAAAATGACCCGCAGTGTAGCACGCAGCAAAACACTGTTTTGAGGGCAGGAGCGGGTGAACCCTGCACATTTTTCGAGCAAGACGCCAACGGGTAGCGCACCGAAATCGTGCATCTTTTTGATGCTGGCGACTGGCCAACCCCGACGCTTTCAAGCAACTCACTGTTTTCTGGTGGTTTAGTGGAACTGGCAAGGTTTCTGCAAAGACCTGTACGAGCCATGCACTGATGCAGTTCCTTGTGACCAGGCAGTGCGCACGCGGAGCCGGATGCCGACGACGCGTTACAAAGCTAACCGCTGCGCTTAGACTTGAGACGGGTTTGTTTTCCTGGGGCAAGTCCACCAAATCGGGAGAGAGTTTCATGAAGCTAGTCACAGCCATCATCAAGCCGTTCAAGCTGGACGACGTGCGCGAGTCGCTGTCGGAAATCGGCGTGCAGGGCATCACCGTCACTGAAGTCAAAGGCTTCGGTCGGCAGAAGGGCCACACCGAGTTGTATCGCGGTGCTGAATACGTGGTCGACTTCCTGCCCAAGGTGAAGATCGACGTCGCCATCGACGACAAGGACCTTGATCGGGTGATCGAAGCCATCACCAAGGCTGCCAACACCGGCAAGATCGGTGACGGCAAGATCTTTGTGGTGAATCTGGAGCAGGCGATCCGCATCCGTACCGGCGAAACCGATACCGACGCGATCTAAGTAACAAAAAAAGCCTCACCAAACCCAACGCCCCAGGAGAAAACAACATGACTCTGCGTAAGATCGCAGGGCTAGGAGCCCTATTGTCCCTCGTAATGCCCGGGCTTGCCCTGGCAGAGGAAGCTGCCCCAGCGCTGAACTCCGGCGACACTGCCTGGATGTTGACCGCAACGGCGCTGGTGCTGTTCATGACCATCCCGGGCCTGGCCCTGTTCTATGGCGGTATGGTGCGTTCCAAGAACGTGCTCTCGGTGATGATGCAGTGCTTCGCGATCACCGGTCTGATGAGCATTCTCTGGGTCGTCTACGGCTACAGCATGGCCTTCGATACCACGGGTATGGAAAAGGGCGTGCTCAACTTCAATTCCTTCGTCGGTGGCTTCTCCAAGGCGTTTCTCAGCGGTGTCACCCCTGACAGCCTGACGTCGGCCACCGCGCTGTTCCCTGAGGCGGTGTTCATCACCTTCCAGATGACCTTCGCCATCATAACCCCGGCGCTGATCGTCGGTGCCTTCGCCGAGCGCATGAAGTTCTCCGCAATGCTGGTGTTCATGGGCATCTGGTTCACCCTGGTGTATGCGCCGATCGCGCACATGGTCTGGAGCGGTGATGGCGCGCTGATGTGGGACTGGGGCGTGCTGGACTTCGCGGGCGGCACCGTGGTGCACATCAACGCCGGTATCGCGGGCCTGGTGTGCTGCCTGGTACTGGGCAAGCGCAAGGGCTACCCGACCACGCCGATGGCCCCGCACAACCTGGGCTACACCCTGATGGGCGCGGCAATGCTGTGGATCGGTTGGTTCGGCTTCAACGCCGGTTCCGCCGCCGCTGCCAACGGCACTGCCGGCATGGCCATGCTGGTGACCCAGATCGCCACCGCTGCTGCGGCGCTGGGCTGGATGTTCGCCGAGTGGATCGGCCACGGCAAACCGAGCGCCCTGGGCATCGCCTCGGGTGTGGTCGCCGGGCTGGTCGCCATCACCCCGGCTGCCGGTACCGTGGGCCCGATGGGCGCCCTGGTGATTGGCCTGGCGTCTGGCGTGATCTGCTACTTCTGCGCCACCACCCTCAAGCGCAAGCTGGGCTATGACGACTCGCTGGACGCCTTCGGCGTGCACGGCATCGGCGGTATCGTTGGCGCCATCCTGACCGGTGTGTTCGCAGCACCAGCCTTGGGCGGTTTCGGCGCTGTGACCGATATCGGCATGCAGGTCTGGATCCAGGCCAAGGGCGTGATTTTCACCGTGGTCTACACCGCCATCGTTACCTACGTGATTCTCAAGGTACTGGACGTGGTGATGGGGCTGCGGGTCAACGAAGAAGAAGAGTCGGTCGGCCTCGACCTGGCTCAGCACAACGAACGCGGCTACAACCTGTAACTGCGACGCTGGAAAATCTTGCCCGGTTCGCCGGGCATTTTTTCGCCTGATTTTTGCCTTTTCCCGCACAGCAAACGGTTTATCCGTCACGTTCGCGACGCAGGCGGAAAACTTACAAGATGATGGGCGTTTATGGCGCTTTGCTTTTTCTACGGGCGCGCTAGAATGCGCGCCGAAGGGTGTTGGACAAGCAGTCCGCAGGCGCCCCCAGCCTTTGCTAGGCTTGCCATTAGCGCGTGGCCAGCAGATGGCTCAAGGATTTCGTCAGGCCCTGCCAGGAGCAGGGCCTGCAGGGTACAAACCCTCCCATCAGGAGGTGCATGCCCAAGGCAGTGGCCAACCCACGGCCAGTTGAATTTTCACTGGTGGCTGCCGGTCTACGGCTGCACTGGTCTATAACTAACCTGCTTTTCGCAAGTCATGAGGTAGAACATGAGCGACGATGATCTGGAAAACGACGACCTCGAAGTAGGCGATGATGATGAGGCTGATGAGGGTCTGGAAGCTGCGGCTGATGACGTAGCGGAAGACTCCGGCGAAGACGATAGCCCCGCGCCCACTGCCAAAGGCAAGTCCAAGGCCGCTGTCTCGGTAGACGAGATGCCGAGCTTGGAAGCCAAGCAGAAGGAGCGTGATGCCCTGGCCAAGGCGATGGAAGAATTCCTTTCGCGCGGTGGCAAGGTGCAGGAAGTGGAGGCCAACGTGGTCGCCGATCCGCCCAAGAAGCCGGACAACAAATACGGCAGCCGCCCTATCTGAGTGGTTGCATGCAAAAAAGCCCGCCGTCGCTGCGGGCTTTTTTGTGCGCCATGAATGCGGTCTTGTAGGAGCGGCCTTGCCGGGGCGCCGGACCGGTCGG
>NZ_JANIAG010000116.1:0-17895 GCF_028682155.1 Pseudomonas sp. 39004 | reverse complement strand
GGCAACACAACAGCTGAATACTAAGCACCAACCCCCGCCGTCGTCCGCAAGCGCCCCTCGATGCGCCGCTTCAACCGCCGCTGCTCGATCAGCAACCGCGAGCCATTGGCTGCATTGCTGCGGCTCCAGTCCTCAAGCAGTTCCAGGCACGAGTGGTCGATGTAGCTGAGGTTGCCCAAGGGCACATGCAAGGTGGTCCCCGCCGGCACCGTATCCAGCACCTGGGTCAGCGCCGGCACCTTGAGGAAGGTTGCTGCGCCACTCAGGCGCAACTCCATGTGCCCGGGCTTGGCCAGGCTCACCAGGTTGATCTTCAGCCGCGCCGCCTTGAACGCCAGTTTGAGCAGGGTCAAGGCAAAGCCCAGCAGCACCCCGGTCAGCAGGTCGGTGAAAATGATCGCCAAGGCGGTCGCTGCATAGGTGAACATCGGCATCCGGCCGTACCGGCCCAACCCACGAAACGCCTTGAAGTCCACCAGCTTGACGCCGGTAAACACCAGCACGCCCGCCAGGCTGGCCACCGGGATCTGCTGCAGCACGCTGCTCAACACCACGACGAACGCCAACAGCCACAGGCCGTGGAAGATCGCCGAGGCACGGGTTTGTGCGCCGGCCTGGACATTCGCCGAACTGCGCACAATCACCCCGGTCATCGGCAAGGCGCCCAGCACACCGCAGAGCATGTTGCCGATGCCCTGGGCCGACAGCTCACGGTCGAAGTCCGAGCGCTGGCCGCTGTGCATGCGGTCAACCGCGGCAGCCGACAGCAAGGTCTCGGCACTGGCGATGAAGGCCAGGGCGAATGCAGCCACCAGCAGGGTAGGGTCGGCCAGTTTCATCAGGTCATCCAGGCGGATCCAGTCGATGGCCTCGGAAAGGTCTGCCGGTACCTGCACCCGATTCACCGGCAGGGCCAGCCACATGCTGATGGCCGTCATTGCCGCCACGCCCAGCAAGGCACCGGGGACAAAGCGCAGCTTCTGTGGCCGCAAGCGCTCCCAGCCCCACATCACCGCAATGGTGCCCAGGCCAAGCGCACCGGCTTGCCAGCCCGCGCCTGCGCTTTCCATCGGCAGGGCAGCCGCCAGCGTCGAAGGAAACGCCAACAGGTTCTGCAGGCCCGAAGGCTGCGGCGATGTGTCGAACATCACATGCACCTGCGACAACACGATCAGCACGCCGATACCCGCCAGCATGCCGTACACCACTGCCGGTGCAGTGACGCGGAACCAGCAGCCCAGGCGAAAGCGCCCGGCCAACAACTGCAGCAGCCCGGCCAGCAGCAGGATCGGCCCGAGCATGGCCACGCCGTGCTGGCGCACCAGCTCGAACACCAGCACTGCCAGGCCTGCGGCCGGGCCACTGACCTGCAGCGGCGAACCCGCCAGAAAGCCCACCACCAGCCCGCCGATGATGCCGGTGATCAGGCCTTTGGCGGGCGGCATGCCCGATGCGATGGCGATGCCCATGCACAAGGGCAGGGCAACCAGAAATACCACCACCGACGCTAACAACTCTCGCGGCAAGGCCGCTTTCAACTGTGTAATGTTCACCCTGTTTCTCCATTTTCTGTTGCACGGCCATTCCTCTGGCCGTGGGCACGTTGGCCCCTGAAAGGCGCGCAGGCGCGGGCTGCCGGCGAGCATGCCGGCAGGGCAGTCAGGGATTTCAAGGCAGCCGAAGGCCGCGCCACACCCCAGAGGGTGCAGCCGGCTATCAAGGTTTTGACGGTGTCAGGGTCGCTTAGTAGCGGCCTCTCGGAGTAGCGCAGGGGACCGGCTCGCCGGCGGCCAGGGGCAGGAAGCTGTCGCTGGCAGCATCATAGGCTTCGATCTTGCTGGTCTCGATGTCGTAGACCCAACCGTGGATGTACAGCTCACCGGCCGCCAGGCGCGAGGCAACCGACGGGTGCGTGCGAAGGTGATGCAGCTGGGCGATGACGTTTTCCTTGGTCAGCACCTGCATGGTCTCGTGCTCGCTGCCGCAAGAGCAGTTGTTCTCGACCACGGTGCGTGCCACTTCAGCGTGGCGCAGCCAGGCAGAAACGGTCGGCATCTTGGTCAGCGATTGCGGGTTGAGTACCGCACGCATCGCGCCGCAGTCGGAGTGGCCGCAGACAATGATGTGGTGCACGCCCAGGGCCAGTACAGCGTATTCGATGGCGCTGGAAACGCCGCCGTTCATCTGGCCATACGGGGGCACTACGTTACCGACGTTACGGGTCACGAACAGGTCGCCGGGCGAGCTTTGGGTAATCAGCTCGGGGACGATGCGCGAGTCGGCGCAGGTGATGAACATCGCGCGTGGCGTTTGCGCGGTGGCGAGCTTCTTGAACAGCTCTTGCTGCTCGGGGAAGACGTCATGATGAAAGCGCAGGAAGCCGTCGACGATGTGCTTCAGAGCGGCATCGGCGCCCTCGGCGGGTACATCCGGAGCGACCTTGGATGGGTCCTTGACGGGCATGATTCATCCTCTTGGCGGTGTGTAGGCAAGTCCATTTTACCGGTGAAAGATTCTGGCTATGCAGGGATTTAGATGACACGCACAGGCCACAAATCACAGTCTTCGTTGACTGATTGCCTACGCTAACGGGGAAAACTTAACTGAAACTTAATTCGGAGGCTCTAGAACAGGCGTTCCAGATAGATAAGGCGGGGTCTGAATAATAGCAAAAAAACATCAGTTGCCTAGTACCATTACTGTAATTATTCACTTGGATTAGTGGTACTAGGGTTAGCTGAAGGGGCCGCGCGGCAGCCCCACTCATCAACACAGTTACAAAGGCGTTTTCCGCCACACCAGCCAAGGCTCGACCACCTCACCCAATTGCGCTTGCGGCACTGCCCCGAAATAGCGGCCATCGAACGACAGGCGGCTGTAATCGGAGAGCATCAGCACCTCTGCGCTGCCCAGCCGGAACGGTGCCGACTGCGGATGCGGCATGCTTCGGCCACGGGGGTCCTGCTGCAACGGCTGGCTGCGCACCTGCAATTGCCCATTGACCCTGACACCTTCAGCACTGATCTGCACCTCGTCACCCGGCACAGCAGCCAACCGCTTGAGCAAGTGCATGTATCCCCCAGGGCAAGTTCCCCCGGGGAGGTAGCCGCGCTCGTGCGCCACCTGGAACACTGCCTGCTGCGGCGGGCAGAACAGCACCAGGTCGCCTTTTGCCGGGACCTTGTCGACCACCCAGTAGATGCCCGGTGGGAAACTGCTGGTGACGTTCAGCCGGGCGCCGGCATACAACATCAATGACACTGCGCAGAACGCCAGAATGGCCACGACAGCGGCCACGCTCAACGGCCGTTTCATGCCGGCAACTCGATGGTGCGGTCACTCTCACGCGGTGCCGGCACCTTGGCGCGGGCCAGGAATACCGGGTCCTGGAAGTACAGCGGTTGCTTGCCATAAAACGCCGGGTAGCCTGCGCAATACACCACCATGTCGCCGGCTTCCTGGATATTGCCCTGGCCGTCCTTGCGTGGGCCGGGCATGCGCAGGGCCTCATCGGTGGTCAGCAACGGCCGCTGCACTTCCTGGATGGTGCGCGACACCTGGCCCAGCAATGCGCTGGAACGTCGCCCACTGGTGGTCACCTGCTCTTTGACGATGGTGGTCTGCCCGGTGAGCTTGGACAGGTGCTCCGCCGTTTCCACCCGGTTTGGCGGGTAGGCGTTCTGGATATGGCAGTTGGAGGTGATGCTCTCGTTCTGCCCGTAGAACTCCTGCAACTGCGACAAATCCTGGATGATCAGGTAGCACTTGATGCCATAACCGGCCACGAAGGCCAGCGACTCCTGCATGATGTCGAGCTTGCCCAGGCTCGGGAACTCGTCGAGCATCATCAGCAGCCGGTGCTTGTAGTGCGCTTTGGGCCGGCCGTCCTCGAAGTCCATCTTGTCGGCCAGCAGCCGCACGATCATGTTCACCAGAATACGCACCAACGGGCGCAAGCGCGCCTTGTCGTTGGGCTGGGTGATGATGAACAGGCTGACGGGGTCGTCGTGGTTCATCAGGTCGCGGATCTTGAACTCCGAGCGGCTGACGTTGCGCGCCACGATCGGGTCGCGGAACAGCGACAGGTACGATTTAGCGGTCGACAGCACCGACCCGGCCTCTTCGGCCGGCCGGTCAAGCATGTCTCGCGCAGCAGACCCCACCAGCGGGTGGTTCTCGCCATCGAGGTGGCCGTAGTGGGTCATTTCCTGCCACAGCTCGCTGATGGGCCGCGACGGGTCGGCGAGCATGGCGTCCAGTGCCGGCAGGCTGGCGACACCGCCCTCATCCTGCGAGCGGTAGCACAGGTGCAGGATGCAGCCTACCAGCATGGCCTGGGAGGTCTTCTGCCAGTGATCGTTAAGGCCCTTGCCGTCGGGGTCGACGATCAACGTGGCCAGGTTCTGTACATCACCTACCTCGAACTCGGTGCCCAGGCGGATTTCTTCCAGCGGGTTCCAGCCCACGCAGCCGTTGGCAGTGGCCGGCTCGAAACGCAGCACCCGATTGCCCGCGTGCTGCTGTCGCCAGCCAGCGGTGAGCGCCCAAAGTTCACCCTTGAGGTCGGTAATCACCGCGCTGTGCTTCCACGACAGCAAAGTCGGGATCACCAGCCCGACGCCCTTGCCGCTGCGCGTCGGGGCGAAGGTGAGGATGTGCTCCGGGCCGTTATGGCGCAAGTAATGCAGCTTGTTGCGCTTGTCCAGCCAGGCGCCCACGTACACGCCATCGTCGGCCAGCAGGCCGGCGCTCTCGATGTCTTTGCGCTCGCCCCAACGCGCAGAGCCGTGGAGGAACTGGTTGGCCTTGGCGCTGTTGTTGCTGATAAGACGGATGATCACCAGCGCCATCATGCCTGCGCCACTGACCATCACGCCCACGGAGCCGGCGCGCATCAGGCTGTCCTGATACTGATCCGACCAGTTGGCGGCCCAGACCAGGATCATCCACGGGGCGTATACGCCATTCAGGTTGGCACCCAACGCCGCATGGTTATTGAACAGATAGGCGAAGTACTGGGTGGCAGTCGCCAGGCCAGCCAGCAGGAAGAAAATGGCCAGAATGGCCTGCCCGGTGCCGCCGCCACTGCGCTGGCCGCCGCGGATCTGCGGGCCGACAGCGTTGTTATGCTTCATGGGTTCGCTCCGTGAACGAAAGGATGGAATAGGGAAAGTGCTGGCTCATGGCGAGGACGTGCGCGAACGCCCGGTCTCCTGGCCCTGGGTACGCCGTTGCGACTCGGTGAGCGTTCGCTCGGCCTGACGCTGCAGGCTCCACTGTTCGGCCAGCTCTGGCTGCTCGGCGCGCAGTTGACGTACCGCCAACTCCTCGATGCGTGGGGTATACAGGCCCATGCCGTGGTGCAGTTCCTGCACCCGCTCCAGGCGACCTTGCAGTTGCTGCAGCCGTGCCTGGCAACGCTGGTTGCCCTGCTCCCAGGCAGCACGGGTGGAAGGCAGGGCCAGCCAGCCCGGGCGCGAGGCCTGGTTCTGCTGCAGTTGCGCCTGCTGGCGTTCCAGCATGGCCTCCAGCCGTTGCTCCAAGGCCTCGGCCTGCTCGGCCTTCTGTTCGACGTACTCGCCAAGGGCCTGGTTGTAGCGCGCTTGCACTGGGCTGGCGTCAAGCAGCGCGGTCTGCTCGGCAGCCAGCGCCTGAGCCTGCGCCTCCAATGACTGCCCGGCATCGTCCAGCGGCGGCTTTGCCTGTTTGCTGTCGTTCATGGGCGTGTGCTTCATATCAGAAAGAGGTATCCGGCCTTGGCCATCGGGATGCGGATCAGCCACAGCGCCCCCAGGTGCAGCGGGTAATAGGCATAGAACAGCCAGCGCCAGCGCGGCAGGTCAGGCCTGACCCAGCGGGCAGCCAGCAGCAACGGCAACGCGGCGAGCGCCCAGGCACTGCCGTTGATCGGCGTTAACGCCGCAAGTGCCAGCACACCCCCCAAGGCAGCCAGAACGTTCGGGCGCCGCGCGTACCAACCCACGCATAGCCCGAGCAGCACAGCCGGCCACCAGAACTCGACCCAGGCACCCCCAACGACCACCACCAGCAACGCGACACCCCAGAACAGCGGCTGCCCGTGCGCCGCACGCTCGCAGGCCTCGGTCGCCCAGGTGATCACCAGCAGGGTGAAGAGAATGTTCAACGGGTACCAGCCGTACAGCAGCCCCCCTAGGGCAATGAACGGCGGCGTCGCCAATACTCCGAACAGAAACAGGCGCAGCGCAGTGCGCCTGTAAGCACCCTTCTCCAATGTTCCCGGCCGCGCCAGGTTATACGCCAGCACGACCACGAACAGCGGCATCGCCAAACGCCCCGCCTCGAACAGGTAAGGCAAGGTCTCATTGAACAGGTACTTGTTCACGTGGTCGCCGGTCATCAGCAACAGCGCCAACCATTTCAGTGCTTCCACCGTACCGTCGGCGAGTTGCAGGCGCGGCATCAAAATCACCGACGCATCGCCTGAGAAAGCCCGGTATCGAGCTCCAGTTTCGGCGCCACATCACGGGCCAGGTCGCCGATGCCTTTCTCGTGGACGATCGCCGTGCTCTTGCCTACCTGGAAGTTGCGGCTCGGGTCGACGTCACGGCGGTCATGAATGACGAACTGATCCGTCTGGCCGACCTTCTGCAGGATGTGGTGCTCGTCCATGTCGACGACCATCCCGCTGACGGCCTTGCGCCCACTCTCTGAAGCTTCGCCGATACTGGCCGAGGGGTTGAGGTCGCGCGCTTTGTCTTCCATGGCCTTGAACGAGTCGCTGCGCTGCTGGGCCTGCGGGTCAGGCTGCTGGCCCTGCTTGGCGCCCTCAGGGACTGGCACCGCTTGCAGGTTCAGGTTCTCGATATAACTAGCGCTGGGCCGTGAAGCCGTAAGCTCGCCAGACAGCGTAGCCACTTGCTGCTGTGAAGTGGCGGCCCTTTCCGACATGAGCTCGGCATACAGCCCTTTGCCCTCTTCTATCGCCTGCTCGCGCGTGTCAATGCCCAGGAAGCGCGCCGAAGCGGACAAGGCATCTTGGCCCAGCGATTTAAGGCGATCGCCGATCCCTTCAACGGCTCTGGAAACGCTGTTGCGGCTAAGCCGATCATCGCTCTCGAAGATTACCCCGCGGCCATTGGTCTCGTGATCGAAGGGGCGAGCCTGGCGGTCAAAAACGTTGATCATGCCGCGTTCCATCGGGAAGGGCATATTGTCCACTGTCTGGAACGAGCCATCCGCGTTGCGGCTGAACGCGTTCTCACCCTTCAACAGGCGCGAGTCGATGAGCGCTTGCTCAACTTTCTCCGGGCTTTTGATCAACGTGTTGTACTGCTCGATGCGCTGAACATCCTCCTGCTGCATCGGCTTCATTTCTATACCGGCCGACTGCAGGCGATCGTGCATCACCGCCAATGGCCCGGCTGCCAGTACATCGTCCTTGTAACCACCGCCGACCTGCGAATGCGCGCCGGCAAACTTCAACTCCTCTATGCGCGAGTTGTCGTCGTTACGCAGGGCACTGGTCAGGGGGAACGTGTCGCGGTACTCGTTCATCGCCACCAGGTGGGTGGTCGAATCGATGTTCTTGCTGATTTCCAGATTCTTGCCCAGATGGGTATCGGTATTCGACAAACCGTCAGTGGCGACCGTGTCGAAGATACCCAGCTTGTTGACGTGCGCCTGGCCTGGAGGAATCAAGTATTCCCCGGTCGCTTTGCCCTGGTCATCGAGCTTGGGGACGCCACGTTCGATGAACTCGTTGGCCAAGGCGCGGGACTGCGATGCACCGCGGCTGAAGCCGACAATGTTGACGTCGATCTGCTGGTCCGGGTACTTGTTGTGAAAAGCCACGATGGAGTCGTAGGCCTGGTCGATACGCTCCTGGGCACCCCGGCCGGTTGCGCCTTCGAGCAGCGAACGCCCGCTGGTACTGGATTGGCTGCCAACACCATCGAAGTAGACCTTCTCCGATTGGCCGGAGCACTCCTTGGCGTCGTACTGCTGCGGTTCATGCCCCGAGTTGCGCGCCAGGTTGGTACCTTTGGCGGTGTCCAGGTCATACAGGCGGGCAACGTTGGTCTGCGTGCCTTCAGGTGTATTCAGATCTTTGTTGTTACCGGTGCCGTCGAAGTACACCGTAAAACGCATTGCATCGCTCATTTCATATCCCTATGGATCATCCCGCCGCCAGGACAGGACGAACGCTCCAAGACATTCTCTAACCCGTATCAGGCACCCGGTTTGTTTAGGGTCACGATCAGATCGTGGACACCATCACCGGCGCTTCGGGTGTAGCGTTCGAAGAATGCTTCGCCCATGTTCAAGAGTGGGGACCCTCGCAGCGACTGCCCTGCAGCACGGATCGCCAAAGCACCAAAGCTCTCGCCCATGGCGGCAACACTCTTGGTGCGGTCAGCGGGATTGTCGTAAGGCTTCTGGTACCAGGTCGAAATCTGATACTCGACGTTCTGCGCCTCCAGTGCCTCATTGAGGTGTTTGGCCAGGGCGAAGAGCGATTCCTTGATCAGGGTGGGGTCTATTCCCTCAGCCTTCATCACCGCTTCTACGGGTAGGGCAGCAGCGCCAATCAAGTCCTCATGGGTATAACCCTTCATCGGCGGGAACACGCCTTCGGGAAGTTTCATGCCCGGGGTGTAGGGCTGGTACTGGCCTTGATTGTCTTGCATGGAAAGCTCCTTGGCTTGAAGTTCAGAAGAGGCGGCAGGCAGGAGCATGCAGGCTCCCATCACGAGGGGTACGAGCGCGCCAAGGCGCAGCCGCGGCCAGAGGCGGCAGGGGCGGCGCGATGCCTTGTCGGTAACGGCAGTGCCCATACCGAGAGTGGGTAGGTTCAATCTTTCTCTCCTTGCATCCGCCTCGCGGCGGGTCCCTGTATCGTTTCGAGATGCGGCTACTGTGACCAGCGAATCCATCATTTGCTCCCCATCACCAGCCCCCGGGGCACATAGCCTGACGTGGGCGCAGGTTGCTGTGTGACCGGCTGGTGCACGATTTCCGCCTTCACCGCCGGCGCAGTTTCGACCGCAACCACAGAGGCCTTTACCGGCGCGTCGGAGAATACCGCGCTCTGCGCTACCTGCTGCGTGGCAAAACGCGCATCCAGCCAATCGGCCCAATAGGCAGCGCGGCGCATGATCTGTTGGCGGTAGCGTGCATTGATGGCGGGGGTGCGCGAGTGGTAGTTCGCCACCCGCGTCCATAGGTCGCCGCGGTCATTGCGCACGTGCCCACGGATGCGCCAGGCGGCCAGCTCGTAGGAGTAGCAGCCGCCTTGCTCGACATCCTCAGGGGTGATGCCGTAGCGCGAGAGCTCACGCAGATAGGCGGTGTTGAACTGCATGGGGCCGACGTCGTAGGTGCCATTGTGGTTGCGCACCCACTGGCCAGGCTTGCCACCTTCCTGGCCGGACACGGCCAGGACGATGTTCACCGGCAGCTCGTATTTGACCGCCGCCATGATCGAACAGGCGATGGGTTCGCTCAGCGCTGGGGGCGGAACGTCAGCGACGAATGGCATCGTGGCGCGCCTCAGATGACCTTGCCGAACTTGTTGTTGATCGACTTGGTCGCCTTCGGGTCGGCCTTCGGGCAACTGTCGAGGAAGGACTGGCGAGCGTCCGAGGTCTGGCTCAGTTTGATCTTGCCCTTCTTCTTCTTGACGATGCTGAAGTAGTCATTGACCGGACCACTGCAGTTATCAACCACACCCGCCCCCTTGAACTTGCCCCACATGCACAGCACGGTGGCGCAGGGGTCCTTGGCCTGGGCGGGCAGGGCGACGGCGAAGCTGGCGGCCAGCACGGTGGCTGAGAGAACTTTTGCGATAGTCATATGCACTCCTTGTTCAACTTTTTTCCTGTTTGCTGTCGCGGAAATCCGCCACTTCGGAAGCTGGGTCGAAATTACGGCTGGTCGAGCTCGTATTCAGGTTCGAGCTCGCGCGGCTGGAGCCCGGGCTCGAAATTTCAGCAGCGAGCCGCCCGGCGGCCGTCTGATCGATGCGCGCCTGGGCCATACGCCCGACGCCTGCAGCCAGATTCGCGCCCATGTCCAAGGCAATACGGCCAGCATTGCCTAGCTTGCTGGCAGAGCCTGAGCCGCCACCCGAACCTGTGCTCGGTTTGCCACCACCTTGTTCACCCGATTGACCACCGGCACCGGAGTCAGCGATGCGCTGGCTGGCCTCACCACCACCGGACGACTGACCGCCACCACTTTCCGTTCCACTGCTGCCAGCCTGCTCCATTGCGCCAGAAGAGCCCCCTTCGGACCCACCACCGGACCCGCTACCAGCTTCCGACGATTGCTCTGCTCCACCGCCTGAAGATTGGCCGCCAGCGGATGACATCGCCGACATCGCCGACATCGCCGAGCTTGCTACGCCAGCGTCCATACCTCCGGACGCAGCGCTAGCGAGCCCCATTGCGGAGCTCAATGGGCTTCCATTGCCACCGCTTCCGCTGCTGCCGCCACCGCCACCGCCACCACCACCGCCGAACATCCCAGACATGCGTGAAACGATGTCAGAACCGGACGCCACGTTCGACTGGGCGCTCTTGAATGCCGAGTACATGGATTGGGCACCGCCAGCAGCGTTGGCCATGCCGGAAGCAAGCGCCGACCCACCGCCGCTCAGTGCGGATGCGCCCGCCGAAGCAGCCATGGCAGCGGCACCCGCAAGTGTTGCGATGCCCATCGTGTTGCCAATACCGCCGCCATTCACGCTTGATCCGTTGATGATGCCCGCCAGCACCGGCGGGATCTTGGCGACGAGCGCCATCAGGACCACGCAGCAAACGAGCAACGCCGCCATCGCTTTGAGGTTGGTGCCATTGATGTCAGCCGACAGCGCTGCGTAGTACTGGTCGAGGAATGTCTTGCCAACAGACAACAGCAACAACATCGCAAGAATCTGTACGGCCATGCCCAGCACAGTCTTGAAATAGTTGATCGCCATGTCCGATGTCCAACGGGCACCGCCAAATCCAAGGAAGAATATGCCGGCGTATGCCAGTACCCAGGCCGAAACCGTTAACAGCAACATGTTGATGGCTATCACGACCAAGACCATCAAAATCGCCAGGCCCATGACGACGCCAGCAATACTGAAGGCGATCTTGCTGGGCCACATCGACATGTTGTCCACGATCTTGCCGAAGATATCGAAGCCCAGCTGAACGATTTCCGATGGGCTCAAGCCGAACTTGTCGTTATAGACCGGTAGCCCGCCTGCCTGCGAGCCCAGCTTGGAGAGCGATTTGACCAACGAGTCGGCGAAGTTCGGGCCGTTGGTCAACAGCCAGAAGTAAAAGCCGACAAACATGATGAAGCGCAGCATCTCCGCGAAGAACTCACCGATGTCAGCTTTGCGCAATGCCATCAGGCCAAACGTCCAGACCATGCTAATGACAGCGAGTGTCCAGAATAGGCGTGTCGCAGCCTGCAGGATAATGGTTCGCCACCCTTTGGCCGCATCGCTGAAGCGCTGAAGAATGGTATCGAAGAAGCCAATGTCAGGGGCCGAATCCGCCGCATTGGCGTGTACAGCCAGAAGCAGTAGCGCAGCCCCCAGCACAAGGGGGGCCACGGACAATGATCCATTCTTGAGTTTC
The DNA here is from genome assembly GCF_028682155.1 of Pseudomonas sp. 39004. Classification (NCBI taxonomy): domain Bacteria; kingdom Pseudomonadati; phylum Pseudomonadota; class Gammaproteobacteria; order Pseudomonadales; family Pseudomonadaceae; genus Pseudomonas; species Pseudomonas sp. 39004. The sequence continues at coordinate 6,280 of NZ_JANIAG010000116.1, read as the reverse complement.
ATAGCTTCCATTCAATCCGATCAGAAGGTCTGGGGTACACGATGCTTGTAACCGCCACGGGTCATGCAACGTTCCACCAACGCGTCCCGGGTCTTGCCAACCGCAAGCGTCTTCCAGTACTGCGGTGTGCACGTTTCCGAGCTCGCTTCGATCAGCTGCTCCTCTTTTTCCAGGCATCCCGCCAGCAGTGCTGCACCAAGCAGCACTAGCCAGCGAAAGCGGATCGCGAACACGTGACGCATCACCGCGTCATGCACCCTTCTACCAATGTGTCGCGCTTGGCGTCCTCTGGGAGGGTCCGGACATGGTCGGGGGCGCAGTTCTTGTCATTGACCTCATAGTCGGCGTTGTTGCCGTTGCAGGCACTCAGCGCAAATACGGCCATCAGCGTGGCTACAGACTGTACGATCATCTTCATGGTGTTTATTCCTTACCAAGTTTGTGGGCTGGGTTTATTGAAACTACCGCTGGTCATGTTGCGCTCCGCTGCAGTATCTCGTGCTTGCTGGTCCTGCTCTGCGGCCGCTTTCGCAGCCATTGCATTTTGCTGGGCGAGCATCAGGCCACGAATCTGCAGCAGCTGATTGGCCTGTTGGCTGGCAATCTGGCTCGCATACTGAATCGCTTTGACCTGGCCGTCTGCCGTGCTAGCTGCACCCTGGAGCTGTTCTAGCCGCCGTGCATCCGACTTCAGGTTTTCCTGTTGCTGGGCAATGCCCTTGAACATCGCCGCGTTGGCCTCTTTTTGCGCCTCGGAGTGCATGTCTTCACTGCGCTCGATGGCCGCTTTTTCGCTGTCTGAGCACCCGCCCAGCTGGAAGCATGACGAGCTTCGATAGTAATTGACGTCCTGGAACTTGCTCAGGTAGGAGTCCAGGCTTCCTGCTTGAGTCGTGTAGTAGTTGATCATGTCCTGAGCTTGCATCAACTTGTTGATCGTCGAATTGGCTTCGTCCCAGAGATAGGCAGCTGGCGCCGTCGTGTTCTTGATCATGTTCTCGTACTGGTCCAGCTGTTTCTTGTACTGCAAAGCCTGCGTCGTGTACTGATCGAGCTGCGTTTTATATTCCTGAATTTGCTTGGCGGTCTGGGCAATGTTCTCAGCTACGCCCAGCTGGCTGATCGCAGCGTGTACTCCGTCCACCACAGGAATACCGGCGTGAGCCTGTAGGGTGAAGCCAACGCCGGCCAACAGCGCCATGGCGGGTTTCAACAAAGGCATGTGCTTCATGCTGCTCTCCTTGGCAATGTTCTCAGTAATCGAAGGACTGATAAGGCTTCGAGAACGTCAGGTCCTTGGTCACCATCACGTTGAAGCGATAGCCCGGACGGATTTCGAGGGTCGGCGCGATGTTCAGGTTCTTGGCGATCATCTGCGCGGTCACCTGCCCCAACTGTTGGCCCAGCGCCTCGCTCATGGCACTGCTGGCCGACTCGCGGTCGCTTTCATTGTTGCTGCCGCGGTCTTGGCTAAGGCTGATACCGGCGACGATGCCAGACATCAACAACGCTGAGCCAAAGACCCTTACATAGTGGTTGTTGACCTGATCGTTGAAGCCTGAGTAACCGGCGCTGTCGCTGCCGGGCATCGAACCGATATCCATCGCCTTGCCGTCGGGGAAGACGATGCGCTGCCAAGCCACCAACACCCGCGACTGGCCGTATTCCACACTGCTGGAATAGGAGCCGACCAGGCGCGAGCCTTGTGGCAGCAGCAAGTGCTTACCGGTAGAGGTGTCGTACACGCCCTGCGATATCTGAGCGATGATCTGCCCGGGCAAATCAGAGTTGATGCCAGAAATCATCGTGGCAGGGATTACATAGCCGGCGCGCAGTTCGTAAGGGCTGCGCGGTGCCTCGATGGCTGCGTCCATATGCCAGCGGTCGTTGTCGTCAGCGCCGCCGAACTGGTTGTAGTCCTTCCCGCCGTTACCCGATGCTTTCACCAAGAACGGTGAGTCACCCTGCTCGGCGTGCCCACTACCACCTCCTCCTGATCCAATGGCACGCAATTCGGCCATGCGCGCTTTGTATGCTGCGGTCGGGTCATTGCGCGACGCTTCCTGCAAGCGCTGGCGGGCAGCGGCGATGCGGGCCAAGGCATCTTGCTGGCTGACCGGTTCGCCGGCGGCGGCACCTGCGCTCGATCCTGCACTACGCGGAGCATCGACCCGTACGGTACTGCGTGCGCGAACGGCCTCCTGGAACTGCTGCGCCTTCATCCGGCGAATACGCTCTTGCTCTTCAGCGTCGCCACTCGGTGGCAGCTCACGCGGCGGTAGTGGTGGCGCATCAAGGTTGCTGGGGCGCACTACCTGCAGGCCAGCCGTTTGCTGCGCGGGCGTGTCATCCAGTGTGGGCAAAACCGGCGGCTCGGCCTTGCTGGGGATGATGCCATCCTGGTCCATACCGTTGATCTGCTGGGCAAACACACTGCTGTTGCCGGCCTTCTCGGCTTTTTTTTCCTCCGGCTGATCCTGCTGGTCGGCGCGGTCCGCCGCCACCAACAACATGATCAGCAGGAACACCATGGCGGCGCCGCCAATGAGGTACATCGGCCAGTTGTTGACCCGGCGCACACCGCTCTTGCGGTTCAGCTTGCCGGGCGATGCATCGGGAGACATGACGTCGTTACTGCTACTCATCGCTCGTTACTCCTTGCGCACCCAGGCCCCGGCAGGCGACACGCGGCCGCTCTGCACCGCATAAACGCGGCTCAAGGACTCGCGCCCGACCAACAAGGTGACGCGCAACAGCTCGCTATCCTGGGGCATATCGAGGACATAATTGACCGCAAGCGGCACTGCCGTACCGGCCGGCGCTGGCGCAGGCTGTGCGTCGGGGTTGAATTCCTGCACAGAGAAGCCCGATGCACGCAGTGCGGTGACCAAGGAGGTGCCGTAGCTGTCAGAGGTTTGCTGGTTGACCCGCAGGCGTGTACTGGCTGGCGGATGCACCACCGCCAACTGGCGAGCGGTGGCACTGGCCAACTGCTGGTTGATCGCCGGCGTGGTGCGGTCGGCGAAGTTGCCATAGGGCCCGTGAGCACAACCCGCCAACCACAGGCAAACGAAGGGTGCGATCCATGCGCGCATCGTCATTTACCCCTCTGGATGGTGACGCGGTCCTGCGACTTGCCAACACCAGCAATCAGCATGGCCTTGTCGAATACGGTATCGACGATGTAGCGGTCGCCCTGAACCCGGTAGTTGACCATCACCGTCTCGTCATCCTTGAACCAGCCACCTTCCTTGCGAATTACCAGCAGCGTCGGCGCTTCGGTCTGGGCCATGGTACGGGGCATCTGGATGATGGTCTTGCTGCCGTCGTTGTATACGCGCACCGGCTTCCAGGAGGTTTCACCGCTGACGCTGTAGTCGAAGTTCAGGTTGCCCAGGTATTCGCCGGTCTCCGGGATGGTTGCCTTGCGGCGCTCAGTCGTTTCGCGGTTCTTGATCAGGTTCCATTTCGCCAGCGCTTCCTCCGGATAGGTGAAGGCGACTTGCGGCATGTACTGGGTCCGGTGCGAGCGCAGCTTGAAGTGGTAGGTGCGGCGATTGGTGGTGACCACCAGCGAGGTCTCCAGGCCCACATCCATCGGTTTGATGATCAAGTGCTGGACTTCGCTCTCACCCACACCGGTGATGGCCGGCTCGACCGTCCAGCGCGCGGTGTCGCCAAGGTTGATCGAGTTGACCTGCTCACCGGCCTGCAAAGCGATGTCGCAGACCTGCAGCACGGCGCAGACAATACTTGGCTGCTGGGCACCGAAGATGAATCGGGCGGTGCCGTCGCCACCGTCCACCGGTTTGATGCCGGTGGCACTGGCCTGTTGCCAGCGCTGAGAGATTGCCAGTGCGGCCTTCTCCTGCGGGGTCAGGGTCGGGTTGGCATCGGAGAAATACAGATCGGCGTCGCTGGTGCCGGGCGCAGCCTGTGCGAACGCGGGCAAGAGGGCCGCGAGCATGGCGCAAAGGTAACGGTTCATGGTCGATCCTTCAGAGTTGCTTGGACCAGGAGAAGTCACGGACGTAGGTCCCGATCGGGTTCATCCGTACTTGTTCCTCGCTGGTCTGGGTAGTGGGTTCGGCGGTGTAGGTGGTAACCAGGGCGCGCCAGGTAGCCTTGCCCTTGAGCATGCCTTGGCGATCGCGGGTGACCTCTTCCCAATCCACCTGCCAAGTCTCCGGGGTCTGTTGCATGACCGAGCGGATATCGATGCTGACGGTTTCTTCAGCAGCGCGCACGAATGGGCTCGACTCCTTGCTGCCATTGAGCCACTCGTTCATCTTCTGGGTCGCGGGGTCATTCGGCCCGAGCAAGGCGTACAGGCGGAAGATTGATTTGCGCAGCAGTGCAACGTCAGGGGTAACCGTGCGTGCATCGGCAATAAATGATGCCACCTGGGACTTCATCACCCGCAGGTCGACTGGCGCTGCCGCTTGGGCAGGGGCGACAGCCATAGGCTGGCCAAGTTTGTCGACTTCCACCACGTAGGGCACGAACTTCGACTGGCTTCCAATGTGGATGATGCCGCCAACGCCGGCGAGGGCGACCATCATCGAAAGGATACCCACCACCTGCCAGGACTGGCGCGAGGTCACCAGGCTGCCGACATGGTCGTTCCAGGTACGGCGAGCAGTGAGGTAGGGGTTGTCGAGGACGGCGCCCTGAGGCGCCTCCGTCTTGGCGGTAGCACTGGCGGGACGCTTGAAGACCAGTCCCTTGATGCTGTCAGCGAGGCTCATGCGGCGACTCCATAATCATTCAGTCTCAGTCCCCTGGCAGCCAGCCACTCCGCCACCCAGGCATCGCCAAACTTGGCTTCCAGGCGCTTGATGGCAGCCACCGACTCTTTGTCGGAGGCGCCGACGAAGGCCAGGGCCAGTGGGCCAAGGGCAAGGTCGTAAAGGCGCCGGCCGTTTTCCGACACGTAGTAGTACTGGCGCTTGGGAACAGCGGTGGCGAGGATCTCGATCTGCCGGGCGTTCAAGCCCATGCGGCGATAGAGGGCAGCGGTGTCCTCGTCGCGGGCATAGACGTTGGGCAGGAATATCTTGGTGGCCGTGGACTCGACGATGACGTCGAGAATCCCCGAGTTGGCAGCATCCGAAAGGCTCTGCGTGGCCATCAGCACCAGGCAGTTGGCCTTACGCAGTACTTTCAGCCACTCACGGATCTTCTCGCGGAACGCCGGGTGGCCGAGCATCAGCCAGGCTTCGTCGAGGATGATCACCGCCGGCTGGCCCTTGAGCGCGCACTCGATGCGGCGGAACAGGTACAGCAGCACCGGCAGGGCGTACTTGTCGCCCAGGTTCATCAGCTCTTCGATCTCGAACACGGTGAAATCGGACAGCGACAGGCCGTCTTCCTCGGCATCGAGCAGGTGGCCCATGGTGCCGTCCACGGTGTACTGGCGCAGGGTTTCGCGGACCGATTCGTCCTGCACGATGATGCAGAACTCGGATAACGTGCGAGAGCCGTCGCGGTACATGGTCATCACCGCATGGCCAATCTCGTTGCGCTGTGCCGCAGTGGTTTCCAGGCCATTGAGCGCCAGCACAGTGTCCAGCCACTCCATCGCCCAGGCGCGATCGCCTTTGGTCTCGAGGAACTGCAACGGGCAGAAGGCAAGGCGCTCGTCGTCAGCCGCCACCGTAAAGTGGCGCCCGGAACGGCCATTGCTCTCGGCGCGAATACCGGCCGCAAGCGGGTACATCGACATGCCCTTGTCGAACGCGAAAATCGACATGCCCTTGTAACGACGCAACTGGGCTGCGATCAGCGCCAGGTGCGTCGACTTGCCCGCACCGGTTGGCCCAAACATGAAGGTATGGCCCAGGTCACGCACGTGCAGGTTGAGGCGGAATGGCGTCGCGCCACTGGTCACGCAGTGCATCAGCGCTGGCGACAGCGGTGGGTAGAGCGGGCAGGGCGCCTCGGCGCTGCCGGTCCAGATGCTGCTGGTGGGCAGCAGATCGGCCAGGTTCAAGGTGTTGATCAACGGGCGACGCACGTTCTCTACGCCGTGGCCGGGCAGGCTACCCAAGTAGGCGTCGAGGGTGTTGATAGTCTCGATACGTGCGGCAAAGCCCAGTCGCTCGATGGCCTTTTCGACACTGCGCGCAGACTCTTCAAGGCTTGCGCGGTCTTCGCCCATGAGGACCACCACGCTGGTGTAGTAACCCTGTGCGACCAGGCCGCTGTTGACCTCGGCGATCGCATCGGCTGCGTCCTGCACCATGGCCAGCGCATCCTGATCGATGTTGCTGTTATTGGT
>NZ_JANIAG010000115.1:0-17950 GCF_028682155.1 Pseudomonas sp. 39004 | reverse complement strand
ACGCAAGGCCGCTCCTACAGGGGTCGTGCAGCGTGACTGGGCCGGTCAATGTTCGTCTTCTTTCCACGGCGCCTGCAGGTACCGCGTGCGGTTGAACGTTTCCAGCCACTCCGGGCAAAACACCACCAATGCACTGATCACCATGCCGTTGATGAACGCCTCGGGGAACATCATCAGCCACAGGTAGCCGACAAAGTCACTCAGCCACTCCGGCATGGCAAAGCGCCCGTCCAGCCACAAAATCCCCAACCCGGCCAACACACACACCAGCACCGTCAACGCTGCCGGAAAAAACCCTGAACAAAAGATATACACAAAGAGGTTTCGCGGTTGCGCACGCTCGACCGCCATGGCGCACAGTTCGGTAATCAGTACCGGCAGGCCAATCAACAGCAAGCCGTTGACGCCCAGCGCCGCCAGGTCCTGACGCCCCAGCGCCAGCAACCCCAACTGCGCAAGAAAGCCGCCCAGCACCGCCAGCGGCCAGTCCAGCAACAAGGTGACGGCCGTCATGCCGATGAAGTGATACGACACGCCCGTATCAAAATCGCGCCTGACCAACCACAGGGCAAACAGGCAGAACACCGTCCCAAACAGCAGGTGCTGGCGACGCCGGTCGGTGAACAGCTCTACCCAGCGGGCGCGGCTGGCCGCCCAGAGCAACAGTGGCACGTAACCCAGCCAGCCCAGCGTGAGGCTGGTGCCTGACAACACCTGTGCACTGATCACCTGGTAAATACCCCTTTCAGCCTTGTGGATAAAAGTGAGTCTACACCCATTCTCCGTTTCACCCGGCTGCGGTAGGCTGGCGCCTCCCCGCGATGCAGGACGCATTCAAAATGCCGGAAGGAACCAACCTCGCACTGCTGCTGGCAGCGCTGCTCAACGCTGTGATCGGCCTGTTGCACCTGGCCATTATCGTGGTCGGCCCGCGCTGGTACCGTTTGTTCGGCGCTGGCGAGCACATGGCTGTGGCGGCGGAAAAAGGCCGCTGGTACCCGGCGCTGATCACGGCGGCCATTGCGGCTGTGTTGCTGGCCTGGTCGGCTTACGCGTTGTCTGCTGCCGGGGTTATCGGGCGCCTGCCCTTGCTGCTTCCGGCCATCTGCCTGATCACCGTGGTGTACCTGGCGCGCGGGCTGCTTGGCCCGTGGTTGTTGGCCGACACCGGGCGCACGCGGCGTTTTATCGTGGTCAGCTCGCTGGTCTGCCTGGGGTTTGGCCTGGTGCACCTGCTGGGGGTTGTTCAGCAATGGCCGGTGTTGAGCTGATTTCTACGCACAAACAGCATCTTACCGTCATCGATTAGCGTCTAAGCTTGTCTGCATGGATGACTCAGACTACCTGCGCCTGCTTACCATCCAGGCCGAACAAGCCAATGCGTTTCTGTCCAATGCACGCAAATGGGAGCGTGAGCGTTGGGTATGCCAACGCCTGCTGCAAGGGTTGAACATCCCCTACCGCAGCGAAGACTTTACCCCGGCCGGCCAGGAGCCGCCGGATGTGCTGTTCCGCGATGCGGCATTCGAGGTGTTCTTCGTGCTGGACGAGGGCCGCCGCCTGAACGATGAGTGGCGCGAAGAGCTGCAGCGCCGGCGCAGTGCGTTTTCCCTGGCGCAACTGGTGCGCCGCGAAGCACGCCCGCGGCGGATCAGCGCCACGGAGCTGCTCGGGCGCCTGGCGCCGACCTTGCGCAAAAAAGCGCACAACTACCGCGAACGCGGGCTGGAGCTGAACGAGCTGGACATCATCGCCTTCGCCAGCCTCAAGCGAGAAGTGCTCGACCTCAACACCCACTTCCCGCCCCCTACCGAATACCTGCGCCAGGGTTGGCGCTCGCTATCGCTGGTCGGGCCGACTTTCGCCCGGGTGCTGTTCGCCCACCCCGATGCGCCTGACTTTTTACGCGGCAACCTGGGGCGCAGCATCGTCTTCGATGTGGGCATCAGTCTTTGATCCAGTGCAGCGACTCTTTGCGATGGCGTACACTCGGCGCCAGCGATAGAACGCATTATCATTTGTTCCAAGCGCTTGCACGAACGCTGTAGCGTTTGTGCAGTCACATACGTCTATCTGACGAGGCCCACCATGACCAGCCGACTGAACCCGGAAGATCAGCGTCGTGTCGATGAGTATCTACGAGCCCCCCAGCACCAAGTCGAGCGCAGGCCCTTCCGGCCATGGCTGCTCCTGGTGCTGGTGGTGGCCGTGACCATTGGTCTGGGCCTCATTAGCCGCCTGTTGAGTGGACTGGTGCTATGAGCTGCCTTGCGCTCGCCCTCTCCTCATGCAGTTTGCGGCCGGCCCCCAGGGCCAAGAATTCCGTAAACCTTATGAGATATCCCCATGACTCATCGCATCGTGATTGTCGGCGGCGGCGCCGGCGGCCTGGAACTGGCGACCCGCCTGGGTAAAAGCCTGGGCAAGCGCAAGCAAGCCGACATCACCCTGGTCGACGCCAACCTGACGCACATCTGGAAGCCACTGCTGCACGAAGTGGCAGCCGGCTCGCTGAACTCCTCGGAAGATGAACTGAACTACGTGGCCCAGGCCAAGTGGAACCACTTCAACTTCCAGCTGGGGCGCATGAGCGGCCTGGACCGTGAAGGCAAGCAGATCCAGCTGGCCGCCACCCTCGACGAAGAGGGCCGCGAGCTGGTGCCTGCGCGCACACTGAGCTACGACACCCTGGTCATTGCCGTGGGCAGCAACACCAACGACTTCGGCACCCTGGGCGCGGCGCAGCATTGCCTGTTCCTGGATACCCGCAAGCAGGCCGAGCGCTTCCACCAGCAACTGCTCAATCACTACCTGCGTGCTCACGCCGGTGACGTGGCCAGCGAACAGATCAGCGTGGCCATCGTCGGCGCCGGTGCTACCGGTGTGGAGCTGGCCGCCGAGCTGCACCACGCCGCCCACGAACTGGCCGCCTATGGCCTGGATCGCATCCAGCCCAAGGACATGCACATCACCCTGATCGAGGCTGGCCCGCGGGTATTGCCTGCGCTGCCTGAGCGCATCAGCGTGCCGGTGCACAAGACCCTGGAAAAACTCGGGGTGAAGGTGATGACCAATGCGGCGGTCAGCGAAGTGACCGAGGATGGGCTGAAAACCAAGGATGGCGAAGTGATCCAGGCCAGCCTCAAGGTGTGGGCGGCGGGTATTCGTGCACCGGGCTTCCTCAAGGACATCGATGGCCTGGAAACCAACCGCATCAATCAGCTGGTGGTGCGCCCTACCCTGCAGACCACCCGCGATGACAACATCTTCGCCTTTGGTGACTGCGCCGCGTGCCCGCAACCGGGTACCGACCGCAACGTGCCGCCACGGGCACAGGCTGCACACCAGCAGGCTTCGATGCTGGCGCAAAGCTTGAAGGCGCGGCTGGAGAACAAGGCGCTGCCGACGTATGCATATAAGGACTACGGGTCGCTGGTATCGCTGTCGCGCTTCTCGGCGGTGGGTAACCTGATGGGCAACCTGATGGGCAGCGTGAAGCTGGAAGGCTGGCTGGCGCGGATGTTTTATGTGTCGTTGTACCGCATGCACCAGATGGCGCTGTACGGGTTCTTCCGCACGGCGATGATGATGCTGGGTAGCAAGATTGGGCGCGGTACTGAGCCGCGGTTGAAGTTGCACTGACAGAATGCTGGGGGCGCTTTGCGCCCCTTTCCGACCGGTCCGGCGCCCCGGCAAGGCCGCTCCTACAACAGATGCCGGCGCGGCCCTTGTAGAATTCGAGGCAAAAGAAAAAGGGCATCTCTGTCGAGATGCCCTCTTTACATGGTGGGTCGTGTAGGATTCGAACCTACGACCAATTGGTTAAAAGCCAACTGCTCTACCAACTGAGCTAACGACCCTGAAAATGGTCGGGGTGAGGGGATTCGAACTCCTGACATCCTGCTCCCAAAGCAGGCGCGCTACCGGACTGCGCTACACCCCGAGATTGGCTCCGCGACCTGGACTCGAACCAGGGACCCAATGATTAACAGTCATTTGCTCTACCGACTGAGCTATCGCGGAACTGAACTTCGGTACATCTTTACCACTTCGAAGTCTGTGTTAGCTTCGATCTCTTTGGCTATCCGCTTTCGCGTTGTCGCTGCTGAGGCCGGCTATTCTACATTCTTCGTTTTGCTTGTCAACCCCTTTTTTTCATTCAACTTACTGATTTGTAAGTTGTTTTGCTAACACCGATGTTGCTGGTGATTCGCTTAGTGCCTGACAGCGGGGCGTATATTAGGTGCACTCGATTTTTGATGCAAGCAAATTTTTCAAAATTTTCAGCAAGTTATCCAAAAAAGTTGGAAGCCCCCGATTTTACGGGCCTCGAGCCTGCCTCTATGCGAGTAAACCCGCCCCCACAGGGGCTGCAGCAGCCTGTAAAAAACCCTTGGCCGTAAAAAAGCCCCGCATGTGCGGGGCTATTTTTTTCGCCAGCGGGATCAGGCAAACAAGATTTCGTCGCCTTCCACCCGCGCAGTAATCGCTGTACCTGGCAAGAATTTGCCAGAAAGGATCAACTGCGCCAGCGGGTTTTCGATCCAGCGCTGAATCGCACGCTTCAGTGGCCGTGCGCCATACACCGGGTCGTAACCGACTGCGATCAGCTTGTCCAACGCCTCAGGGCTCAGGCTAAGCGACAGCTCACGCTCAAGCAGGCGGCTACGCAGGCGGCCCAACTGGATCTCGGTGATGCCGGCGATCTGCTCGCGGCCCAGGGGCTCGAACACGACCACTTCGTCGATCCGGTTGATGAACTCCGGACGGAAGTGCGCACCCACCGCATCCATCACCGCCGCACGCTGTGCTTCGCGATCACCCACCAGCTCCTGGATCTGCGCCGAGCCCAGGTTGGAGGTCATCACGATCACGGTGTTGCGGAAGTCCACCGTACGGCCGTGGCTGTCGGTCAGGCGGCCATCTTCAAGCACCTGCAGCAACACGTTGAACACGTCTGGATGTGCCTTCTCCACCTCGTCCAGCAGCACCACCGAGTAAGGCTTGCGCCGTACTGCTTCGGTCAGGTAACCGCCCTCCTCGTACCCTACATAGCCGGGTGGTGCACCGATCAGGCGAGCCACGGAGTGCTTCTCCATGAACTCGGACATATCGATGCGCACCATGGCCTCTTCGGTGTCGAACAGGAACTCGGCCAGCGCCTTGCACAGCTCGGTCTTGCCCACACCGGTCGGGCCGAGGAACAGGAACGAACCACTGGGCCGGTTCGGGTCGGACAATCCGGCGCGGGAGCGGCGCACGGCGTTGGCCACGGCAGTCACGGCTTCGTGCTGGCCGATCACGCGCTGGTGCAGCAGGTCTTCCATCTTCAGCAGCTTCTCGCGCTCGCCTTCGAGCATCTTGGCAACCGGGATGCCGGTCCACTTGGACACCACTTCGGCAATCTCTTCCTCGGTGACCTTGTTGCGCAGCAGCTGGTTTTCCGACTTGCCGTGCTGGTCGACCATCTGCAGGCTGCGCTCCAGGTCCGGGATCACCCCGTACTGCAGCTCGGCCATGCGGCTCAGGTCGCCTTTGCGACGGGCGGCTTCGAGCTCCTGGCGGGCCTGCTCGATCTTCTGCTGGATCTGCGCCGAGCCTTGCACTTCGGCTTTCTCGGACGCCCAGATCTCTTCCAGGTCGGAATATTCACGCTCCAGCCGCTCGATTTCCTCGTGGAGCTTTTCCAGGCGCTTCTTCGCGGCTTCGTCTTCTTCCTTCTTCAGCGCCTGGGACTCGACCTTCAGCTGAATCAGGCGACGGTCCAGGCGGTCGAGCACTTCCGGCTTGGAGTCGATCTCCATGCGGATGCGGCTGGCCGCTTCGTCGATCAGGTCGATGGCCTTGTCAGGCAGCTGACGGTCGGTGATGTAGCGGTGGCTGAGCTTGGCCGCAGCAATGATTGCGCCGTCGGTAATGGCCACCTTGTGGTGCACTTCATAGCGTTCTTTCAGGCCACGCAGGATGGCGATGGTGTCTTCCTCGCTCGGCTCTTCCACCAGCACTTTCTGGAAGCGCCGCTCCAGGGCCGCGTCCTTCTCGATGAACTGGCGGTACTCGTTGAGCGTGGTGGCGCCAACGCAGTGCAGCTCGCCACGGGCCAGGGCCGGCTTGAGCATGTTGCCCGCATCCATGGCGCCCTCGCCTTTACCGGCGCCGACCATGGTGTGCAGTTCGTCGATGAACAGGATGATCTGGCCTTCCTGCTTGGACAGCTCGTTAAGCAGCGACTTCAGGCGCTCTTCGAACTCACCGCGGTACTTGGCGCCGGCGATCAGTGCCCCCATGTCCAGCGCCAGCAGGCGCTTGCCTTTGAGGCCATCGGGCACTTCACCATTGATGATGCGCTGGGCCAGGCCTTCGGCGATGGCGGTTTTACCCACGCCAGGCTCACCGATCAGCACCGGGTTGTTCTTGGTACGGCGTTGCAGCACCTGCACGGTACGGCGGATTTCGTCGTCACGGCCGATCACCGGGTCAAGCTTGCCTTCTTCGGCACGCTTGGTCAGGTCGACGGTGTACTTGTCCAGGGCCTGGCGCGACTCTTCGGCGTTGGCGTCGTTGACCGCCGCGCCGCCACGCAGGTTGTTGATGGCGTTTTCCAGGGCTTTCTTGGTCACGCCCTGGCTCAGCAGCAGCTTGCCGAGCTTGCTGTTCTCGTCCATGGCGGCGAGCAGCACCAGCTCGCTGGAAATGAACTGGTCGCCCTTCTGCTGGGCCAGGCGGTCGGCCTGGTTGAGCAGGCGCGCCAGGTCCTGCGACATGTTCACGTCGCCCGTCGGGTTCTGGATTTTCGGCAGCTGGTCGAGTTCTTTCACCAGTGCCTGGCGCAGGCTGTTGATGTCGAAGCCGACTTGCATCAGCAGCGGCTTGATCGACCCGCCCTGCTGTTCAATCAGCGCCTGCACCAGGTGCAGGGGCTCGATGGCAGGGTGGTCCATGCCAACCGCCAGGGACTGGGCATCGGATATTGCTAATTGAAGCTTGCTGGTTAAACGGTCTATTCGCATGGGGATACCTTCCTGTAAGGGCAGGTCGGAGCGATGGACAGCACCTTTAATGAAGAAACCTGCCTGAGATGACCTTATAGATAAGGCTTATTCTGGAAGTTTCAAGCGTAGCGGGGTTGACGGAGATCAACCTGATGGATTAGCGGTGTGGCCGGAGCAGTCAGCGGGGGGCTAACCAGACCAGTGAGGCAAACCGCCCACCTTGCGGGGTACGGCGATACGAGAAGAACCGTTGATCGCTGACCGTGCACAAGCCACCGCCATACACAGCCGTCACCCCGCGCGCCGCCAGGCGAATACGCGCCAGCGCATAGATGTCGGCCATCAGCTTGCCCGGCCGCTCACCCGCAACAAAGGCAGCCGCTGCCTCCGGGTGCACCGCGGTAAAGGCATCACGCACTTCCAGGCCCACTTCGAACGCCTGCGGGCCGATCGCCGGGCCCAGCCACACCAGCACGTCTTCAGCCGGCACGGCCAAACGGTCGAGGGTCGCTTCCAGCACCCCGCCCGCCAACCCGCGCCAGCCGGCATGGGCCGCTGCCACACGGGTGCCTGCACGGTCGCAGAACAGCGCAGGCAGGCAATCGGCAGTCATCACGGTGCAGGCGATGCCAGGCTGGTCAGTCCAGCTGGCGTCGGCCTCGGCCACCACGGCCGGGTCGGCATCCGCCACGGCCAGGCCATGCACTTGCTTGAGCCAGGCAGGCTGGATGGCGAACGCATCGCTCAGGCGGTGGCGGTTTTCGGCGACGGCGGCAGGGTCATCACCAACGTGATCACCCAGGTTGAAGGTGTCAAAGGGCGGCAGGCTGACGCCGCCCTGACGCGTGGTGACACAAGCGCGAACCGAGGCCGGGGCCGGCCAGTCGGGAAATAGCAGCGCCTGCGTCAGACCACTCATCCGATAAAGCTCTCGCGGTCTTCGTTCAGCAGCGTCAGCAACCAGAGGAAGTCATCCGGCAAGGGCGATTCCCACTTCATGACTTCACCGGTAATCGGGTGGGCCAATGCCAGGAAACGCGCATGCAGCGCCTGGCGCGGGAAGGTCTTGACCGCCTCGACCATGGTTGGGCTGGCAGCCGGCGGTATGCGGAAGCGCCCACCGTACGTCTGGTCGCCGACCAGCGGGAAACCAACGTGGGCCATGTGCACACGGATCTGGTGGGTACGGCCGGTTTCCAGCTTGACCCGCACGTGGGTGTGCGAACGGAAGCGCTTGAGCACACGGTAGTGGCTGACCGCCGGCTTGCCGCCGTCGGTTACCGCCATGCGCTGGCGCATACCGCCATGGCGACCGATCGGGGCGTCGATCTTGCCGCCGGCGGTCACCACACCAATCACGATGCACTCATAGATGCGGCTGACCTTGCGGCTTTGCATCTGCTCGACCAGGCGGGTCTGCGCTTGCAGGGTCTTGGCCACCACCATCAGACCGGTGGTGTCCTTGTCCAGGCGGTGCACGATACCGGCGCGTGGTACGTTGATGATGTCTGGCACGTGGTGCAGCAAGGCATTGAGCAAGGTACCGCTGGCATGGCCGGCGGCCGGGTGCACAACCAGCCCGGCAGGCTTGTTGATCACCATGATGTGGTCGTCTTCGTAGACGATATCCAGCTCGATGTCTTCTGCGATCCACTCGCCCTGGGCCTCTTGTTCGGCCTCCAGGACAAGCACAGAGCCACCATAGACGGTGTCTCGAGGGCGCACGACGGCGCCATCGACCGTCAGGCGGCCCTCTTTGATCCACGTAGTAAGCCGCGAACGCGAGTACTCGGCGAACAATTGGGCGGCGACCTGGTCGAGGCGTTGACCGCCCAGATCGGACGGTACCTCTGCGCTAAGTTGAATGATCTCGGACATGCTCGATTCGGCGGGCGCACAGCCTTTGGTTTCGGCTGCGAGCTTGTGGTTAAATACGGCTTCTTTTGTCCCGGGGTTGGCCGGGGCGCTCATCATAACAGGACGGCACCGCCCAAGACAGCGGCCGTCAAAGGGACGCAAGCCGCCATGCAAGTGAAACACCTGCTGCTGATCGCCATCCTCGGGCTTACCGCGGCCTGTTCCTCTAACAAGGAAGTCATTGACGAGAACCTCAGCGAAGCCGAGCTGTACCAGCAGGCCCAGGCTGACCTGGATAATTCCAGCTACACCAGCGCGGTGAACAAGCTCAAGGCCCTGGAGTCGCGTTACCCGTTCGGCCGTTATGCCGACCAGGCGCAGCTCGAGCTGATCTACGCCAACTACAAGAACACCGAGCCGGAGGCCGCCAAGTCCGCCGCCGAGCGTTTCATCCGCCTGCACCCGCAGCACCCCAACGTCGACTACGCCTACTACCTCAAGGGCCTGACCTCGTTCGACCAGGACCGCGGCCTGCTGGCGCGCTTCCTGCCGCTGGACATGACCAAGCGTGACCCGGGCGCCGCGCGCGACTCGTACAACGAGTTCGCCCAGCTGACCAGCCGCTTCCCGAACAGCCGCTACGCGCCAGACGCCAAGCAGCGCATGATCTACCTGCGCAACCTGCTGGCCTCCTACGAAATCCACGTGGCCGACTACTACCTGGGCCGTCAGGCTTATGTGGCCGCCGCCAACCGTGGCCGCTACGTGGTCGAGAACTTCCAGGAAACGCCGTCGGTCGGCGACGGCCTCGCGATCATGGTCGAGGCCTACCAGAAGATGCACCTGGACGAACTGGCCGCTACCAGCCTGGAAACCCTCAAGCTCAACTACCCCGACCACCCGAGCCTGGCTGACGGCGAGTTCCAGCCCAAGCAGACCGAGTCTGACGGCCGTGGCTGGTTGTCCAAGGCAACCCTGGGCCTGATCGAAACTGATACCCCGCTGCCGCCAGGCGAAACCCGCGCCAACCAGGACGTGGTCAAGCAGTTCCAGGACGCTCGCGCCGAGATGCCGCAAGAGCTCCTGCCGAAGGACGAAAACGGCGATGTGATCCTGCCGGAAGGCCCGAAAGAAGCCGAACAGGACCGTTCGTGGTTCAGCTACATGACCTTTGGTCTGTTTGACTGAGTGTGTCGAAACGTAGAAAGGGAGGCCTGAGGCCTCCCTTTTTTATTGGCTGCGTCCTAGACTGTGGCCTTCTTCATTCGACAAGCTGGACACCATGGTTCGCCTACTTTTCTGGATCGCCCTGATCGCCGCCGCGTTCTGGCTGTGGCGCAAGTTCAAGATCAGCCAGCAATCGCAACCGGAGCACAAACTCGACGACCCGCTGAAGATGGTGCGCTGCGCCCATTGCGGCGTGCACCTGCCCAATGACCGGGCGCTGCAGCAGGGCAAAGAGTGGTATTGCAGCCAGGCTCACCTGCAACAGGGGCCTGGCCAATCGCGTTGATTCAGTACCGGCCTCATCGCGGGGCAAGCCCGCTCCCACAGTTTAAATGCATGCCTTCAGCGCAGCCGTAGCCTGTGGGAGCGGGCTTGCCCCGCGAAGAGGCCGGCACTGATGATGCGATCAATCCGATTAACCACATATCCCTCCCCGACCCTTTCGCACCATTTACGACCCCTCCCCCTCCGCCAGCATTGACCCACCCGGGCAAAATTCGCTAAATCCTATTTATCCGCATAAATATGAAAAATAGCGAAATGCTCAAACCCAAACGCAAGCGCCAGAAGCTGTCCGACGTCATCGTCGAATCGGTCAAGCGCTCGATCGTCACCGAGGCCCTGCACCCCGGCGACCGGCTGCCCACCGAGCGCGAGCTGATGGAGCATTTCGAGTGTTCCAAAGGTACCGCCCGCGAAGCGCTCAAGGCCCTGGAAGTCGAGGGCCTGGTCAGCACCCGCACCGGCCCCAGCGGCGGCGCCTACCTCAACGAGGTCGGCACCGAGCCGGCCAGCCGCGCCCTGCGCAACCACCTGCACTTCCAGCACCTGGATGGCGAGCAGGTGTACCAGTTGCGCAAGGTCATCGAGGTGGAGCTGGCCGTGTCGGTCATGGGCCAGCTGAGCGAAGCCGACTACGCCGCGCTGCAAGCCAACATCGATTTCTGCAGCACCCCGGAAGACAGCGAAGAGGGCCAGCGCGAGCAACGCCTGGCCGAGCTGGAATTCCACACCTTGCTGGCGCATCGCTGCCCCAACCCGCTGCTGCGCTTCATGGCGGTGTTCCTCAACGACCTGCTGCGCGACCTGGTGGTGCTGAAAAAGGCCTACCTGCCCAAACGCCAGCAGTTTGCTGCGGCCAACATCGGCTACCACAAGCAACTGTTGCTGGCCCTGCGCGCCAGCGACGAACCCGCTGTACGCCGGCTGATGCACGAACACATGTGCGACGCCGAACACCACATGACCGCGCTGGAAGGCGAGGTTGCCCGCAACTTCCTGCTGGAGTTCGACCACCACCACTGATCCGCCTGGACAGAGGCCTGCACACAGGCCCGGCCGCACCCGCTTTGTCATTGCCACTCCTGCCTAATAACCACAACCAAGGAGTTACTCATGCAAAGACGTACCCTGCTCAAGGCAGGCCTTGCCCTGGGTGCCTTAGGTAGCCTCCCGTTGGGAGCGCACCGGGCATTCGCCGACGAACCGCTGACCTTCTACGGGCTCAAGTCCATGTCTGGCCCCTTCGCCAGTTACGGCAAGTACGCCGACATGGGTTCGCGCCTGGCCATCGCCGAGTACCCGCAGCTACTCGGGCGCCCGCTCAAGTACAAAGTCATCGACACCGAAGGCAACGCCGGCAAGGCGGTGCGCAAGGTACAGGAAGCCATCGGCCAGGATGGCGCGCGCTTCTTCCAGGGCTGCACGCTGTCGTCCTCGGCGTTGGCGGTATCGAAGGAAATCCACAAGGCCGGCGGCGTGTTCATGACGCCGGTCGGCGCCGACGAAATCACCGGCAAGGACTGCAACGCGTCGACCTTCCGCTGGTCGGTACCCACCTATGGCGCCATCCGCGAAACGCTGGTGCCGATGATCCGCCAACTGCCGCAGGCCAAGCGCTGGTACACCATCACCCCGCAATACGTGTTCGGTGATGCGTTGCTGGAAAACGCCCGCAAGGTGTTCGCCGAGTTGGGCGTGGAGCACATCGGCAACAGCTACCACTCGCTGCAAGAGCAGGAGTTTTCCGGTTACCTGACCAACGCCATCGCCGCCAAACCCGACGTGCTGGTGCTGCTGAACTTTGGCAGCCAGTCGTCCAACGCGCTGCGCCAGGCGGTGAACTTCGGCATCAAGGACCGCATGAAGGTGCTGCTGGTGTGGTCGGCGGGGCTCGACCAGTTCCAGGAGCTGGGCAGCGACGTGCTCGAAGGTGTGTATCTGGGCGCGCAGTACTGGCACCAGGTCGACACGCCACTGAACAAGCTGCTGGTCGCCGCCACCCGCAAAGCCTACGGCATCAACCCCAACTACCCGTTGGCGGCCGACTACATCGGCACCAAGGTGATGCTCGACGCCATTACCAAAGCCGGCAGCCTGGACGGCGCCAGCGTCTGCGCCGCCTTGCAGGGCATGCGCTTCCAGGGTCCGACCGGCGAAGAGCTGATCCGCCCGGGCGACCACCAGGTGCTCAAGGACTACTACCTGTTGCGCGGCAAGCCCCAGGCGCAGATGCGCGACGAGGACGACCTGGCCGAAATCATCAGCGCCGGCCGCTCGTTCATCGAAGTCGACCACACCGGTTGCGCCCTGGCCTGAAGCCGCGGCGTTAGTCAAAACCACTCGTACAGGCAGCCGCACCACGCGCTGTCGAGGGCACTCTCATGCTCGATTTGTACCTGTTCCAACTGCTCAACGGCCTGGGCCTGGGGATGATCTACTTCCTCATCGCCGTGGGCCTGACGATCATTTTCGGCCTGCTCAACTTCGTCAACTTCGCCCACGGCGCGTTCTTCTTGCTGGGCGCCTACCTGTGCTACACCGCGGTGGCGATTACCGGCAACTTCTGGCTGGCGCTGCTGATTGCCCCACTGGCGGTGGCGGCGCTGGCCTGGGCGGTCGAGCGCCTGCTGATCAAACGCATCTATCACTTGCCGCACACCTTCCAGATCCTCGTCACCCTGGGCATCGCGCTGATCATCCAGGAGGCCTCGGTGCTGATCTGGGGCCCGGTGGGCAAGAACATCGCCGTGCCACCGGAGCTGCGCGGGGTGCTGATCCTCGGTGACTTCATCTACCCATACTACCGCCTGTTCCTCATCGGCTTCGCCGCGCTGATCGGCCTGGGCCTGTGGCTGCTGCTGGAGCGCACCCGCTTCGGCGCGCTGGTCCGCGCGGGTAGCGAAAGTACCGAAACCGTTTCGCTGCTGGGCACCAATATCTTCCGCCTGTTCTCCCTGACCTTCGCCCTGGGCGTGGGCCTGGCAGGCGTGGCGGGCGTGCTGTTCGCGCCGCTGCGTGGCGCGCAGCCCTTCGTCGGCCCGGAAATCCTCGGCATCGCCTTCGTGGTGGTGGTGATCGGCGGTATGGGTTCGTTCGGCGGTGCGCTGGTCGGCGGGCTGCTGGTGGGGGTGGTGCAAAGCATGATGAGCAGCCTCTGGCCGCAAGGCGCCAGCCTGATGATCTACGGCGCCATGGCGGCGGTGATCCTGGTTCGTCCCTATGGCCTGTTCGGGAGAGCATGACGATGAGCAATAAAACTGCATTGCCCATGGGCCTTGGCCGCACGCCTGCCCTGCTGTTGCTGGTGCTCGCCAGCCTGGTGGCGCTACCGCTGATCTTGCCGTCGGCCACCCTGGCCACCGAGATCCTGATCTTTGCGCTGGCGGCGCTGGCCTGCAACCTGCTGCTCGGCTACACCGGCCTGTTGTCGTTCGGCCAGGGCATCTTCTTCGGCGTGGGCGCCTATGGTGCGGCGCTGCTGATGATCCACCTGAAGTGGGGCATGCTCGGTGCCTTGTTCGGCGCAGCGGTGTTCGGTGCCTTCCTGGCGCTGCTGGTGGGCGCCCTGGCCATCCGCCGCACAGGCATCTACTTCGTCATGCTGACCCTGGCGTTCAGCCAGATGGCCTACTTCCTGGCCTACACCCTTAGCGGCTGGACCGGCGGTGACAACGGCCTGCTCGACGTGCCGCGGCCCAACATCGAAATCGCCGGCCATGTACTGGTCGACCTAGCCGACCCTCGGCACTTCTATGTGTTTGTCGCGGTGCTGTTCCTGCTGATCTTCGCCGGCGCCCTGCGGGTGATCCGTTCGCCGTTCGGCAGCACCCTGCTAGCGATCCGCGAGAACGAAACCCGCGCCGCCGCCATCGGCTACGACACGCGCCACTTCAAGATCCTGGTGTTCATGCTGTCTGGCGCCATCACCGGCATCGCCGGGGCGCTGTACGCGATGCTGCTGCACTTCGCACCGCTGTCGAACATCGACCTGATGATGAGCGAAAACATCCTGATCATGACCATCGTCGGCGGCACCGGCTCGCTGTTCGGCTCGCTGCTGGGGGCTGGCGCCATCGTGGTGCTGGGCGATGTGCTGTCGGAGCTGTGGCCACGCTGGCTGATGCTGCTGGGGGCGATCCTGATCCTGGTGGTGGTGTTCATGCGCGGTGGTTTGTGGGGCGGGCTGGCGGCACTTGGCAAGCGCTTGCTGGCGTCGCGTACGGCTGATGACAAGGCCCCGGCCAAGACCAAGGAGACCTTGTGATGAGCGATTACCTGCTGGAAACCCGCAACCTGGAGCTGGCCTACGGGCCGTTCAAGGCGGTTGCAGGCGTCGACCTGAAAGTCCGCGCCGGCACCATCCACACCGTCATCGGCCCCAACGGCGCCGGCAAGACCAGCCTGTTCCACTGCCTGACCGGCGAGCGCCAGGCCACCGCCGGCAAGATCCTCTTCAACGACCGCGACATCATCCGCAAGCCGTCCCACGGCCGGGTGGCACTGGGCATGGCGCGCTCGTTCCAGCTCACCAGCCTGTTCCAGAACCTGTCGGTGCGCGAAAACCTGCGTCTGGCTGCCCAAGGCCGCGACGGCCTGGGCGCGCTGAACTTCTGGCGCAGCGTGGAGCACAAGCGCAGCCACTGGAACACCGCCGACCAGGTGCTCGAGCGCCTGAAGCTCACGGCCCGCGCCGAGACCCTGGCCGGCGAGCTGTCGCACGGCCAGCAGCGGGTACTGGAAGTGGGCATGTCGATCTGTGCCAAACCGACCCTGCTGATGCTCGACGAGCCCACCTCGGGCATGGGCATCGACGATATCCCGGTGATGACCGACCTGATCAGCGACCTGGGCCGCGACCATACCGTGCTACTGATCGAGCACAACATGAGCATCGTCATGTCGATCAGCCAGCGCATTACCGTCATGAGCCACGGCCAGATCCTGGTCGAGGGAACCCCGGAACAGGTGCGCAACGACGAACGCGTGCGTACCGCCTACCTTGGAGAGGCCGCCTGATGCTCAATGTCGAATCGATCCATTCGTACTACGACAAAAGCCACGTGCTCGAAGGGGTTTCGCTGCAGGTCGGGGACGGCGAGCTGGTGACCTTGCTGGGCCGTAACGGCGCCGGCAAGACCACCACCTTGCGCAGCATCCTCGGCATCGTGCGCCCACGTCAGGGGCAGATCAGTTTCGACGGCCAGCAACTGGTCGGCCGCGAAATCTTCGACATTGCCCGCCAGGGCATCGCCCTGGTACCCGAGCATCGCGGCATCTTCCGCCAGCTCAGCGTCGAGGAGAACCTGAAGATCGCCGTGCGCAAGGGCAGCCGCTGGCAGCTCGAAGACGTCTACAGCATGTTCCCGCGCCTTAAAGAGCGGCGGCGCAACGGCGGCTTCGCCCTCTCTGGCGGTGAGCAGCAAATGCTGGCCATCGCCCGCGCCCTGCTCAACGGCCCCAAGCTGCTGATTCTCGATGAGCCCACCGAAGGCCTGGCCCCGGTGATTGTCGACGAGCTGGTGAAGATCCTGCGGCGGATCAAGGGCGAAGGCCTGTCGATCCTGCTGGTGGAGCAGAACCTGATGGTCTGCGACGCCCTCGCCGACCGCCACTACGTACTGGAACAAGGCCGTGTGGCCTACCAGGGCAGCGCCGCGCAGTTCCGCGACGACCCAAGCATCAAGAACCGCTACCTGGCCCTGAGCGCCTGAAAGGAGAATGCCCATGAATACCCGCATCGACCCCTCGCAGCACTTGCTCGGCCAAGGCGCACAGGTCAGCCGCGAGCGCCTCTGGCAATCATTGATGGACCTGGCCCAACTCGGCGCCACCGCCAAGGGGGGCGTATGCCGCCTGGCGCTGACCGACCTCGACCGCCAGGCCCGCGACCTGTTCGTGCGCTGGTGCACCGAGGCCGGCTGCACCGTCAGCATCGACGCGATCGGCAACATCTTTGCCCGCCGCCCAGGGCGCAACCCGGCCTTGCCGCCGGTCATGACCGGCAGCCATATCGACACTCAGCCTACCGGCGGCAAGTTCGACGGTTGCTACGGGGTAATGGCCGGGCTGGAGGTGATCCGCACCCTCAACGACCTGCAACTGACCACCGAAGCGCCCCTGGAAGTGGTGGTGTGGACCAACGAGGAAGGTTCGCGCTTCCCGCCGTGCATGATGGGCTCGGGGGTGTTCGCCGGTAAGTTCGGCCTGCAGGACACCTTGGACAAGGTCGATGACCAAGGCCTGTCGGTAGGTGCCGAGCTGGCCCGTATCGGCTATGCCGGCCCGCGCGTGCCCACCGGGCATGCCGTGGGCGCCTATTTCGAAGCGCACATCGAACAGGGCCCGGTGCTGGAAGACCAGCGCACCACCATCGGCGTGGTCCAGGGCTGCCTGGGGCAGAAATGGTTCGACCTGGTGCTGACGGGCGTCGAAGCCCACGCCGGCCCCACCCCGATGCACCTGCGCAAGGACGCCCTGGTTGGCGCCGCCGAAGTGGTCGCGGCGGTCAACCGTGTGGCTCACGCCCATCAGCCGCATGCCTGCGGTACGGTGGGCTGCCTGACCCTGCACCCGGGGTCGCGCAATGTGATTCCGGGCCAGGTGCACATGACCCTCGACCTGCGCCACCTCGACCCCACCCACCTGGCCGCCATGGTCGCCGAGGTCCGGGAGGTGATCGAAGCCAGCTCGGCACGGCACGGGCTGCGTTTCGAGCTGACGCCGACGGCCGACTTCCCGCCCCTGTACTTCGCCGAGCAGTGCGTCGATGCCGTGCGCCAGGGCGCACGCGCGCTGGGCCTGAGCCATATGGACATTGTCAGCGGCGCCGGCCACGACGCCATCTTCCTGGCCGAATTGGGCCCGGCCGGGATGATTTTCGTGCCGTGCGAAGGTGGCATCAGCCACAACGAAATCGAAAACGCCGCGCCCCAGGACTTGGCCGACGGCTGCGACGTATTGCTGCGCGCCATGTTCCAGGCCGCCAATCAGGGAGCGCATTGAGATGACCAGCAAGACTGCCATCGGCGAATTCACCGCCGTCGAACTGCTTGAACTATACCAGCGCCGGCAGCTGTCGCCGGTCGAGGTGATCGACGATGTACTGGCGCGCATCGACCAGCACAACCCCGCGGTCAACGCTTACTGCCACGTGGACGGTGAAGGCGCCCGCGCCGCCGCCCACGCCAGCGAACAACGCTGGCAACGCGGCGAGCCCTGTGGCCGCCTGGACGGTGTGCCCGCGTCGATCAAGGACCTGACCCTGACCCGTGGCATGCCCACGCGCAAGGGTTCCCGCACCACCAGCGGCGCAGGCCCGTGGGACGTCGATGCGCCCTTCACTGCATTCATGCGCGAAGCCGGTGCGGTGCTGATCGGCAAGACCACGACGCCGGAGTTTGGCTGGAAGGGGGTAACCGACAACCCGCTTTACGGCATCACCCGCAACCCCTGGGATACCCGCCTGACGGCAGGTGGCTCCTCCGGTGGCGCGGCGGCGGCGGCCGCGCTGAACCTGGGCGTGCTGCACCAGGGCAGTGATGCCGGTGGCTCAATCCGTATCCCCTGTGCCTTTACCGGCACCTTCGGTAAGA
>NZ_JANIAG010000114.1:0-18010 GCF_028682155.1 Pseudomonas sp. 39004 | reverse complement strand
GTGGCTAGCACGGCGGCGTAATGGCGGGTATCGCCCCAGTTGTCGGTGACCGCCAGCCGGCCATCGGCGGCGCGGGCGATACGTTTGACCCCGGTGCGTGGCGCACCCCCGTGTAACGAGCTGAGGCTGGTGCCTTCAGGCCAGTGGGCGCAGCGCTCTGGCGCATGCCGCCAGATACCTTGCGGCACCTGCTCCACGCCGCCGACCACCAGGTGTTGGTGATCGTCGCAGTTGGTCATCACCACGCGGAAGATTTCCAACATCGAATTGGGGAAGTCCGAGTCCCAGCCACCGGTGCCGAAGCCGACCTGGCCGAACACCTCCCGGTGCTGGAAGCTCAGCTTGGCGAACGAGCGCGAAGTGGCGACGAAGTCGTAGAAGGTGCGGTCGTCCCACAGGGGCACCAGCGTGTTCCACAGTTCTTTGAGGCGCGGTACGTCACGGTCGCGGATCGCCTGCTGGATGTCGGCAAATTGAGCGCCGCTCTCCAGCGCGTCGGCCCAGGCGTTGGCCACTTCATGGAACAGCTCAGGCAGGTCGGCGACTTTCTCGGCGTAGTAGGTCTGGCCTTCCAGGTCGATCACCGTGCTGCCGGAGGCCGGCGTCAGCGGGTTGGGGAAGGGTTTGGTCTGCAGGCCCAGCTTGTCCACATAGTGGTAGAAGGCCGTTGAAGAAACCGGAAAGCGCATGCCGCCGAGCTCGGCGATGATTCCGTCGGTGCCGTTGAAGGCTTGCGAGCGCAACCGGCCACCGAGCTTCGAGGCCTCATAGACCACCGGTTTGAGGCCCAGCTTCATCAACTCGTAGGCCGCCACCAGGCCGGCGATACCGGCACCCACGATCGCCACTTCTTCGCCATGCCGCTGGGCAGGGATGCTGCCCAAGCCAGCCGGGTGTTCCAGCCAGTCATCGAAGGCGAAGGGGAAGTCCGGGCCGAAGATTGTGATGGGTTTTTTGCCGTCGGCGGGGTGGCGGTTCTTGTTGTTCATGAAGTGACCTTGCCAGAGGGGCTGCGGGGAGCGCGGAGCCTGAGTATAGGAGATGCCTGGGGGTCATTTTAGGGCGCGGGGTGTTCGTAATTAAGGTGCAGAGTGTTGGAGGAATGTAGTGGTTTTAGTCGGAATGTATTCAGTTAAAGTCATTGTGACGAATCAGGTCAACGTGGCGGCATGATCCACAGTTCAGGAGGCATACTCGCCAGTCAGTAAACCTGATCGCCAGCCCTTCAGAGCGGCTGCCCGCGGTCGACCTTGCTGCTCAAGATGATCGACGTAGTGGTTTTTTCCACCCCGTCGACACTGCCGATCTGGTCGAGCATCTGGTCCAGTTGTTCTGGTGAATCGGTCCGCAGCCAGGCCACATAATCGAATTCGCCACTCACCGCGCACAATTGCTGCACCTGCCCCATGGCACTCAAGCGCCGCACCACTTCCTTGCCGGAGCGGGGCTGCACCTTGATCCCGACATACGCCTGCAAACCACCCCCGATCACGTGCTGGCCAAGGCGCACGCCGTAGCCTGAGATTACCTTGTTCTTCTCCAGCCGCTCGAGGCGCGAGTTGACCGTGGTGCGCGCAATACCGAGCAGGCGGGCGAGGGTGGCAACGCTTTCGCGGGCATTGATCTGCAGCAGGGCGATCAGCTGGCGATCGATTTCATCCAGCGTGATGGGGCGGGCATCCGACATGGCAAGTCTCTACAGTGGGCCCGCTAGCCTAGCCAGCCAGTGGCCGCCAGGGCAAGGCTGCGTCGCTGGCTTTCTTTCGGCATCATGGCAGGCCGTACGCATTGGAGCCACGCCATGAACCTCGCAAACCTGCTCGAATGCTGGCGGCTGGAAGTCTCCAACAAGAAAAAGCCCGGGCGCCGCATCAGCCTGCTGTTGAACGTGCTGCGCCGCGCCCGCAAAGACAACAAGCTGCGCTTTCTCTTCGCCTTCCGCCTGGCCCAGTATCTGGATGCACGAGGCGGCCTGGCCCGGTGGCAAGCCAAGCGCATGCAGCAGCGGCTTAATCTGAAGTATGCCGTGGACATCGACATCGGCGCACAGATCGCGCCCGGGCTGCGCATCGCCCACCTGCCTGGCGTGGTGATTACCCGTCACGTGAGCATCGGGCGCAATTTCTTCATTCGGCAAAATTGCTCGATCGGCATCAAGACCCTTGGGCTGCAGGCGTATGCACTGCGCATTGGCGATAACGTCAGCCTGGGCGCCAGCAGCTGTATCGTTGCCGACCGGATCAGCATTGGCGATAACGTGGTGATTGGGGCCATGTCGCTGGTGATACGCGATATTCCGGCTGACACCACGTTCTACAACCCCCGCCAAACAGAAATGCGCGGAACCACCCTGTAATCCTTTGTGATTGATCTTCAGCAAACTAGCCGGCCGGTTGATCTGCGTGGACGGAATGGTGGCCGATTGATATCTTTCGCCGCCCCGCTCACTGCGATTTAACCTCACGTCATGCAAGGATTCGCGCTATGAACAAGATGACAGTCAGCCCCTGGTTGATGGTCTCCCCGGATGGGCCGCTGACCTGTGCTCGTGGCGGTCAGTTGGTGCACTTGCGCCAAGGTGGACTGGACGGTGCGTGTGGCCCATACAGCGTGGTGATGGCCCTGATTACCCTGGGCGTCATGTGTTATGACGAAGCCAAGAACATGTATCTCTGGCATGGCAACAGCCGCGAAGGGCGTTTTCGTTCCGAAATACGTAGTTTGGGCGCACTGGTTTCAGAAGGCACCGACCACAAGGACATGCTGAGGCTGGTCGAGTGCTTCAGCGGTGTGGGGGTGGGCGCTGAGTACGTTACCGGCAGTAAAAAAGACATTGTTCAACAGGTCCAGGATTCAATCGACTGCATGTCTGCCCCGATTATCGGGGTGCGCTGGCCTGGTGGTAGCGGACACTGGATGATGGTGGTCGGTTATCAGGGTTATGAAAACGAGGGTGATTTCCAGATCACTCACCTGTTATGCCTGGACCCCGGCAGCGAAACACCTCGCACAAGTTTGTGGAACGCGGTTATTGAAGTGTTCAACGAGGATGGCAGTTCTGTGGCAAGCGGCCCGCTCCCCTCCCTTCATTGGGGGTATGACGGGAAACAGGAAAGCTGCCGTATCGAAGATGCAATCTTGATCTGCAAAGCCTGACCGAGTTGAAATGACAAAGCCGCGCGATTGCGCGGCTTTGTCATTGTTACAGGTTCGTATAAAAGCTGTTGCAAACGCGTTGGTTTATCCTGGCGATAGGCGGACTTATCATTTAAGCAACGTCAAACCTCGGTATTCAGGTTCCGGGCGTTGAATGATTGTTCGCTTTCCAAAGTTTCTCGTGCCAACAGGGCCGTTCTAGCGGCCTGCCTGAATAACTGACCTCTCATCTAACGCTGATGATTTTGGCGATTCTTGCTATTGGCAGGCTGCGCAGCCTGACTTCTCTGGCGGCGTGCTTGCGCCCTGATGGAACAACCATGCATATACCCACAGAGCTTACACAACCATGACGGATGACACGTGTTCCAACGCGGGGAGGCGCTCGTTAAGCAGTGCCGCTCGACTGCTATTTGCGCTACTTGTAATGTGTGTGGCGCTGGGTTTGATTTACGGCGGTTGCAAACTATTGGCACTGGGTGGGTCAAGTTACTACCTGCTGGCGGGGCTTGCCTACGCCGTGCTGGCCGTAGCCGTGTGCTTGCGCAAGCGTATCAGTATTGTACTTTCGATCCTGATATTCCTGGCCACCTGCGCCTGGGCATTTTACGAAGTGGGGCAACTTAGTTACTGGCAACTGCTGCCGCGTCTGGTGGTCCCGGCCATCATCCTGACCCTGAGCCTGTGGGTGGGCGCTGCACTGCCCACTACCCCTTCGAGCACACGCCGAGCGGCCAATCGCTCCGGGTTTGCCCTGTTGCTGGCATTGATCGCCACGTTTATCGCCGCCTTCTTCCCGCATGGCGGCATCTCGAACCCCATCGCAGCAGGTAGCCTGCCAACCCCAGACGCTGCCTCCACAGCTCCGGATAACTGGGAGTTCTTCGGGCGCAGCGCCTCGGGCACGCGCTTCGCGCCCTACACGCAAATCACCCCGGAAAACGTCAAGGACCTGCAAGTTGCCTGGACCTACCGGACCGGCCGCAGAACCAGCGGCCCAGGTGCGGGTGTCGACGAGAACACGCCTTTGCAGATCGGCAACGTCCTGTACTCGTGCACGCCGGAAAACCTGATCACCGCGCTTGATGGCGATACCGGCAAACCCCTCTGGAAGTTCGACCCTCACGCCAAAAGCGAAGAGCACGTGACCTGCCGTGGCGTGGGCTATTACGACATCGACCGGGACGACAGCCTCAGCGCCGAGGTAAAAGCCTCTCACGCCAGCGACCAGCAATGCCGCCAACGCATCCTGGTATCGTCGGTCGATGCCCGGCTGTTTGCCCTGGACGCACACACCGGCACCCTGTGCCCCAACTTCGGCGAGGACGGTTACGTTGACCTCAAGAAGGGCATGGGGCCAACGGAAAACAGCAAGCGCTACCACCCGACGTCTCTGCCTGTGGTCATGGGCCACCTCACGGTGGTGGGTGGCTGGGTACGTGACATCGTGGCCGGCGAGCCTTCTGGTGCCGTGCGTGCATTTGATGTGCTGAGCGGTTCGTTGGTATGGGCCTGGGATGTCGGTGCGCCTGAGGGCACCGACACCGCGGCGGCTGACCACCAGTTCGCGCTTGAAACACCTAACGTATGGACCATTCCCACCTACGACAAAGAACTGAACCTGGTCTACCTGCCTACCGGCAATGGCCCACCTGACTATTGGGGTGGCGACCGTAACCAGGTGAAAGAAAAGTTCGGCACAGCCATTGTCGCGGTCGATGCATCGACAGGTAAGGCCAAGTGGGTTTTCCAGACTGTCCATCATGATGTCTGGGACTACGACCTGCCTTCGCAACCCGTGCTGTACGAGATGAAAAACGCCCAAGGCACCAAGACCCCGGTGCTGATCCAGACCACCAAGACCGGCCATATCTTCGTGCTGGATCGCCGCACTGGCCAGCCGGTCACTGAAGTTCAGGAGCGCCCTGTTCCCACTTCACCGGCCGCAGAAGGCGAACACCTGTCACCGACCCAGCCGTACTCGGCGGGTATGCCAGTCATTGGCGCGGACCCGCTGACCGAGCAATCGATGTGGGGGGTGTCCACTTTCGACCAGCTCTACTGCCGGATCATGTTCAAGGATTCGGTGTATGTCGGCCCGTTCACACCGCCCTCTGAAAAGCCGTACATCGAATGGCCAGGGCTGTTGGGTGGCATGAACTGGGGTGGCATTTCTATTGATGAAAACACCGGCATGATGTTCGTCAACGATATGCGCATGCCGCTGCGCATGTCGTTGGTAACCCAGGAAAACACCCGCAAGTACAAAGTGTCGACCGATGAGGTGCCTGGCTTCATGGGCACCATTCGGCCGCAGGTCGCGGGTATCTATGGCGGTGTGAAGATCGACATCCTCCAGTCGCCGCTGGGCGTGCCCTGCAATACGCCACCGTTTGGCAGCATGAGCGCGATTGACCTCAACACCCAGAAACTGGTGTGGCAGGTGCCACTGGGCACGGTTCAGGATACCGGCCCACTCGGCATCAAGACGCACCTGCAGATCCCTTTGGGTATGCCGACACTCGGCGGCCCTACTTCGACGGCATCCGGCCTGGTGTTCTTCGCGGGCACCCAGGACTACTACCTGCGTGCGCTCGACTCGGCAACCGGCAAAGAAGTGTGGAAGGCCCGCTTGCCAGTAGGCGCCGTAGCAGCGCCGCTGATCTACAAGTCCCCCACGACCGGCAAGCAGTATGTGGTGATTTCCGCTGGCGGCATGAGCCACTCGCCAGATGTGGGCGATTACATCATCGCTTACGCATTGCCTGACGGCAGCAAGCCGTAACGGCTCTGGTGCACTACGAAAAATCCCCGCTCGCGGGGATTTTTTTTCCCGCCAGTCAGCCCACCACGCACAAGCCAGAACTGTTCAACGACTTCTCAAGCAAGGAACCCGTGCAAAATGTCATTACCCCTCCGCGCCGTGCTGGCCGGCAGCCTGTGCAGCGGTTTATCGCTTTGCCTTCTGCCACTGCCCTGCGCATTGGCCGATACTGCCCACCTGATGACCCAACCTACACTCACCGGTAACTGGGGCGGGCAGCGTCAGAGGCTGGAAGACCAGGGTATCAAGCTGACGGGCGACTACACCTCGGAAACCATTTCCAACCTGCAGGGTGGTATCAAACGCGGTACCCGCTATGCACAACAGATACGTTTGGGCGCTCAGTTTGATTTGAGCAAACTGCTCGACACCCCAGATGCCGGGCGCGTGCAAGTACTGCTCAACGATCGTCGCGGCCACAGCGCCACCGAAGACCTGATTGGCAACCGCATGTCCGCGCAAGAGGTCTACGGGGGCGAATATACGCGGCTGACCGAGTTGAGTTACCAGCGCACGCTGTTCTCGCCCGGCCTGTCCACCAAGCTCGGTTACATGGTCATGGGTACCGATTTCGGCGGCATGCCGATCCTGGCCAACTTTGTCAGTGCAGGCTTTTGTGCGCATCCGCTGACCATGTCCAGCGGCAGTGGCTGGGGCAACTACCCGACCGCACATTGGGGGGGCGAGTTGCGCTATGACGTCAACCCGTCGCTGACGCTGCAAACGGCACTGTTCCAGGTCAACCCGGGGTACAACGCGCGCGTCTCCAAAGCTTTCGCTATGCCCAGCAACGGCACGACGGGCGCTATCTTGCCGCTGGAGGCGATCATCAATAACCGTGCATTTCTCAATGGCCAATACAAAGTTGGCTGGTACTACGACACGTCCGATTACGCCAAGATTGGCAGCACCGGCAAAAGCAGCAGCCGTACTGGCGCTTACCTGCTGGTGGATCAGGCGATCTGGCGCGACGAGCAAGACCCGGCCAGTGTGCTGAGGTTGTTCGGGCAAGCAGCCACCAGCAACGCCGCGACCTCGCCAATGCGCCGCTGGTACTCGCTGGGCCTGGTTAAACAAAAGCCGTTTGCCAGCCGCCCGCAAGACTCCATTTCCTTTGGCTATGGCCGCGCCGTTATCAACCCGCGCACGCGGGGTGTGCAGGAAGCTGCTGCAGCCTACCCAGAAGACGCTGCCGTCATTACCGGGCTCGATAGCGGGGAGCAAGTACTGGAACTCAATTACGGTGCGCAAGTAACACCGTGGCTACTGCTGCGCCCGGACGTGCAGTACTACATCGAGCCTGGGGCTTTCTTTGGCAAGCAAAGAGGCAACGCGCTGGCGGCTGGGTTGCAGGTCAAGATGACGTTTTAATCGTCTACCTTCGGACCCCAATCTCGGACTGATACGGGTGCGATAAACCCGAAAAGCAGAAAGCCGCGCAATGCGCGGCTTTCAATTTGGTGGGCCCACACGGACTCGAACCGTGGACCAAAGGATTATGAGTTGCTGGGCTAACCGATATGCCTAGCGAAATCACTCAAAGCGGGACGTAGCCTAACATAGCTGGAGATCTCAGATTACATGGCGTTGAGCGTAGTTTTGAGAAGGTTGCTAAAGCTGGGTGCTGTACCGTGATTGTACCGATTTCGAGAGGTTGTTTCTGTCGCCTAGTCACCTATGGCCGGATTGCAAATTTCCGCTCACGTGGGTAACTGCACCGTCCCAGGCGCACCGAAAAAGCATCCCGTTGCGCAAGCATGACCCCTGCACTACGATGCTCTGATACGCCTCAGGGATTGGTGCGAAGTTTGGACAAGATATTGACAACTGAGGCATCAGAAAGTCCGGCAGAGTCGACTGATACCACACCACCAAGCCGATCCGCTCAGAGTCGTGGAAAAGCCCGCATCTTAAACCCTCCCGTCAAAGAACCTGACTATGTGCCACCCGACTTCAGCGGTAGCAGGCGTACCAGGATCGGCTCGAGCTTCATTGAGCAGTTCGTTGCGGGGCACGATGCGAGCGATGTACTGCGAGAGCTCGTCCAGAACGAATTTGATGGCGGCGGTGAGACGCTGACGCTTACTTTCGGGAGCCACTCGCTTGAGGTAAAGGGCACGGGGCGAAACATTGACCGCAAAGGATGGGAGCGGCTTTCGGTGATCGTTGGCACCGGGAGTGTAATGGGCAGCGGGCAAACAGATGTGGTCGCGCCAAAAGAAAACGGCATTGGTTCGAAGAATTTCGGCCTGCGCTCCCTCTTTCGCTTCGGTGATGAAATTCACGTGCGCTCTGGTGGGCAGGTCGCGCTACTTGATCTAAAGACTCAGGAAACGGGACGTGAGCGGGACTCGCAGCCACTGGGGGAAAAGGGCGTACGCCTCCATGTGCCTTATCGTCAGGAGTCGACAGAGAGGCTAGAGGCTTTCACCGTCGAGCGTGAGGAGCATGCTGTCGAATTGATGGCGGCGCGAATTCCGGACACACTGGTCAAGCTGGCACTCAGCGGTAAAAAGCGCGGCCTGCGTGAAGTCAACATTCGCTCGATCCGCACAGGTCGAATGCTGCGCTGGAAACAGGACGCGAAGCCAGAGCGCTGTCGCGCCGCTGCCGTCACTATGGTGGTGCGAAGCGGGAGGTTAATCGACGGCAATGGCAAGGGGATGCCATTTCAAGAGGAGGAGTTCTCGCGATCGATCGAGATCCCGGCTGAGCATGCGGGCCGTCATTTCCCAGCGTACTACAAGGTATCTGGTGGCAGATTGAATATTGCGGTCTCTGTCCCCATCACACGCCGGCGGATCGACCTTGGCCAGCATGGTCACTTCTACTATCCACTGAAGGCGCCGTCGTCTCTTACGGGGTGTGCCGTTAGTGTCAGTGCGCCGTTCGAACTGAACACAGATCGCAGCGGGATCAATGACCTCGTCTGGAACGACTGGCTTATCGATCAGGCCGTCGATCTAACGATTGATCTACTCAAGGCCGACTGGTTCAGCAGGTATGGCGCGGATGCTTTCAAAGCTTTGATAGGTAAAGGCAACGCCAATCCAGGCCGATTTTTCAGCAAAGTCACCGAACGGCTTGCGAAAGATAATTGCTGGCCTACGAGCGAAAAAGCCAAGGCAGAGTTCGCTCTTGCTAACGAGATTGTTCTTCCTGTGGAAGCGGATTTTTCCGGGTTCCTCGGTGCTCAGCGCTATCTCGATTCGGCGCTTGCTTGCGACAAGACTGTGTGCGAGCTAGTCGTGAATTGCGGCGCTAAAAGATTCACAATTTCGTCTTTGGTCAGGTTGCGATGCGCAGGTCAAGACGCGAGTGATCTCGAGACCGAGGTAGGCAACGACGCCAACTTTTATTTCACAAACTATAGCGACATCCTCACCCGGATAGACATACAGAAGCGCCAGGCCGAGGCGTTGTCCGCGTATCAGCGGCGTTTGTCTAAGCAACATAGAGCCGATCTCAAAAAAACATCCTCGACTCTGAGCGCATCTGGAAAGCTCATGCCTGCGGTCCAGCTTATGATCGTTAGTTCCGATCTCTGGAACGACTGCCCAGAGCCGGAAGACAACAGGCTCCATCCGGAGCTCATTCCCTATAAATCGATTTCAACTCATTGTCGGACATTCAACGAGGAACAGTGGCTAATCGATGCTGCCGGGCGCGCCGCTGTGGCCGCTCCCGATGATCGGGAGCGAGAGACCCTCTACCGAAAGCTCCTGGATCGCGAGACGCGGATCAGTCGATCCGCTCTCAGCGCGCTGCGCAATAATCCGGTAGTCAAGAACCAGCGTGGCCAGTGGGTTGCACCGACCAGCATGGTGAATCTCAAGAAACCCCTCGCCCGCCTGCTTGACCCTGCGATCGACGCCCCGTCAAAAGAGATGCTGAACGCGCCAGGTTTGATAGCGCGCTTGCGGATCCGCGACTCGCTGACTGGATCGGATCTAGTGCGCTACGCTCGCGCTTTAGCCGAGCGACCTGAAATGGTGGAGCGGTTCGAAAAGCTGCTCGCGGACAACCTCAAATTGCTGGGTACCACGATCGTCGAGGAGCTTCGGGAGATCCCGTGCCTTAAAGCGCGGTCGGGCCAGCTTGTGGCCCCGGCCATGCTGCATCTAGACACAGCAACCAATCGATTATGCATCGACAACAATGACCTGATCGTCGGCGGGGCCAACGAGCTCCTCTATCGTAAGTTGAAATTGAGCGTCGCACCCAATTCCGAGATTCTCCTAGATCTCATCAAGTGCCGACAGGCAGAGGGCCGAGCGCCTAATCGGCCAGAGCTGCTTTATCCCACGCTAGTCGAGGCGATCGGGCGCGAACGTCGCGCCAAATCTGAGATTGCCAAATTGTCGATCTGCTGGGTGCAAGATGGCTACTATGCCCCCTCGGAGATACTGGTTGGACCTCGGACGGCGGCACCGTTAGCCGAGGCGATTCCGAGCTACTACTCTTCTGATGTAATCGGTCGCGCCTATCAGGACCTTGGCGCCCCGGCCCTAGCGACCGATGACCACTGGGCGCGCTTCTTCCGGCATGTGGGAACCGACTGGGCCACACACACGCCACTCTCCCCCCATCGCCGGCGTACCTTACTCGAAGCCTACAGAGCGCGAAGAGGTTCAGGGCTGCCGCAGGGACTCGAGAATGTTCGTTGCTTAATCGATGATCAAAAGCGACTATTTACACTTAGCGAATTGCGTGCTGGAAAGCTCGTTGAACCAGACTTTCAGGCGCTCGAAGAGGCGCTTCGGAATGCCGGTAGCGAGATCGGGGTTATCGACCGCTCCGACCAATCACGCTCTTTTTTCGTAAGTCTCGGCATCCGCCCATTGTCTGCAATTGTGGGCGCGAGTGAGCCGGTGCTTGGTCCTGTGGGACGAGCACCATTCTGGTACAAGCACAAGCAAAGCGAACGAGTCCTGGCCATGTTGCGCCGGCCGCTTTTTGCGCGGGCGTTGTGTGAGGTCGCTTACCGGAACCGGCATGGTCATCCTAGTTTTCAACCTTCGTCGCAGGCAACAATTGAAGCGCGGCTTGCCACCATTCACGAAGTTGCCTTCTTCCAGGGTATGGAGCGGCGATACAGTGTGGGTGGCGCAAGCGTTCTCGTGCCCGCGCAAGTCGCCGTCAGCGGAGAGCGGATCGGTGTCATTCCTCCGAAGACCAAAAACGGCTTCCAGCTGTTGCTCGCTGAAGCACTTGCGGAGATTGCAGGAGCGACCAGCGTGGCAACAATGCGTAGTATCGCCAATGCCTTCCTTCCCCTTCTCCTTTGCGGTACCCATGAGGAACTCACCGATTATCTTGATCGGATGGGCATTCCTCGTGCCAGCCACTGGGCGGCTGACGATGATGACGGCATCGATTTCGACAACGATGACGAAAGTGAAGATGACGCTGAGGAGCTTGCGTTGCGCCAAGTCTTCGACAATCTCGACACGGTCGGCTCGACGGATGCAGTCGTCGTCGTAGCTATCAATCCGACGCTGCCGCTCTCAACCAATCTACCTCCGCCTCCTCCGACTGTGCATACGCCCTTCGAGTTGCCAAACCTCGATGACGTTTCGCTGAGCGTCACATTGAGCAAGGGCTCGGAAATTGAGCCGCGCGGTCCGTCGGGCGGGGGAGGGGGATCGTCTAGTGGCTGGCTTCCTCCGACCCCTGCCGAATCTGAGCGCGCGAGTCTGTTGGGTCGGCGCGGTGAAGAACTTGTCTATCGTATGGAGTTGCAGAAAGTGCGCGATATGGGCTACGCCGAGCCCGAACGCTACGTCATTTGGACATCACGCGACGAACCCGGCGCGGACCACGACATCCGCTCAATCGACGCCAATTTGCGACCGCGTTGGATCGAAGTGAAGTCGACTACGGGCGTCGATGGTCGGTTCGACTGGTCGCGCAAGGAGTTCGAGAAGGCGTTACGCGAGCGTGAACAATACGAATTGTGGCGCGTCTATCGCGTCGCCGACCGCGCACCAATTGCAAAGTGCTTCCCCAATCCCGCACGCATGCTTGGTAGGCGCCAGATCACCCTTGAACTTGGTATGCTGCGCGCCAACATTGAGAAGCTAGATTGAAATTCTCAAAACGAGCTACGAATAGTAGTTTCGGCAAGCTGCGGGTTCCGGTTGTAATTGATAGCTGGCTGCCTTATC
The DNA here is from genome assembly GCF_028682155.1 of Pseudomonas sp. 39004. NCBI lineage: Bacteria > Pseudomonadati > Pseudomonadota > Gammaproteobacteria > Pseudomonadales > Pseudomonadaceae > Pseudomonas > Pseudomonas sp. 39004. The sequence goes on along the minus strand of NZ_JANIAG010000114.1, from coordinate 5,863 downwards.
TCTTAATAAGCATCAGGGGGTTAACTCTAGTCCAATCCTACCCGTTTTCTCTACCGCGGTACCGTCTCACCACATTTGGAAAACCCCATTCTAATAGACATTTACCAGTCTCATAACGAGGCGCTTTCAAAGGCTTCGGGACTGACGCCGCCCAACCCTCCTTACGAGAGTCAAGTCGGTATCCACTGATGCGGCAACAGCGCCCGATTTCACTGGCCTCCGTGCGTGATGGCCAGTGGTTAATTTAGCGGCTTGTGATACGGTAATGTGTGCCGAACAGCACGTCTATTCGGCTCACAGGCGCAACCTTTCACTAATCAGCTGGCTAGTCGGTACTGGTTCTCCGCTTGCTGGACCATTCCAAGCTCCTCAAGAGCGCCTAGTACGGCTTGAACAGCGATTTTTGGTGACCGCTTGAATTGAGCTGCAATGGTTTCTGCTGGGAGTGGGCCTTGGGCAAGTGCTTGACGTACGGCAGCAACTTGCTCACGCATCTGCTTGGGCCAAGTGAGTTTGCCGGCTGCGGCTGCGGCTGCGGCTTCGGGGAGGGGTTCAGAGTATGTGTCCGACAGCTCGACCTCGCTCTGTTGTGGAGCGGTTTGCGCATTGGGGTTTTGGTAGTCGGGGCGCAGCCAGCGCACCATGCCACGTACTTCCTCGGCGGCGCGTTCGGAGTTGAGTGCTACTAAGCGGCGCAACAACTCTTCCTCGGCTTCGGTTTGGGCTTCTGTTTTGTCCGGTAAAGGTGTGGTGGCGCCGGGCTTTCCGACCAGTTTATCGGCTAGCTCATCCCAGCCATAGGCAGTGAGCACGACCCGGTCCAGTTCGTCGTGCAGCTCACGCAGCAGCGAGACCAGGCCCTGTTCGTGGATGGTTTTTTCCTTGGTGGTCAACGGCTCTTCACCGCGCAATTTTTCTAGGACGTTATAGATACTAGTCAGGGTCAGCTCAGGGTGCTGGGCCTGTTGGCGCTTACGGTGGGTATCAAGGCGTTCGGCAAGGTCGCGAATCTGTGCTTGCTGCTCTGGGGTAGTTTCCGGGAACGGGAACGGTTCAAAACAAACAGTATTGTTGTAGCGGGGTGTTGGACCTAAATCTGCGCCGGCAGTAAGTGCCCATAATGTATGTGCTCGGCTGGATAGTACACCTAATAAAAAAGCATCATCAGATGCAATTCCAAATAAAGAACCATCCCATAGGCAATCAGCAGGTATGAAAGTGAATGCCCGATGCTTAGTTGTTTCTAATGTCGCAATATATCGAGTTAAGCCAATTAGCCCATTTCGAATCACAGGACGATCCCACGCAAATTTCCACCACTGCTCACGAATTGATTTGCGTGGATTCTGATCGCGTAGGGGTTTAACCTCAGTTAGTAGCTTTTGAAAAGCGACGGCGGATGACTCTCTTGCCTGTGGCTCGGTTAATCCGAAAAAATCGATAGCAAGTCGCCCATTAGTTCCGTTTAGCACGTCTTTAGGACCGATGACTTTCCTCGCAATCGGCATGTTTGTTACTGGATTCTTACCTGTAATGCCATCCTCGCTGCGAATATAAAAGCCATCTCCGACAAGTTTTATACCCTGGCCAGATAGTCCTCTATTTGAAGCGAGACGGTTTGACGATGACAGATCGGCGCCGAGCGTTAGATCCGGATTGATCCTATTCTCGCGGGGTACTAATTCGACGTTATATTCGTCAGAACCTGTCTGGTATTCATTTGCTAGGGATAGGTGAGTGCCAGGGTGCCTTCCGGCTGTGCCAACGGTCATGGATATTCTCACTGCAGCACCATCTCCAGAGTCGACCCATGGATGGTCTGGGACTGCGAAGATCAATGATACTGGTTGAGCTTTATCGGAAAGGTATTGATCTACTATTTTCCTATTGAAACTCTGCTTGATGCTATTGGTTGTAATGAAGCCAAAATTTTTTGTCAGGTTATTTTGGGCTTTGCTTGCGGCTATATTCCACCAGTACATGACAAAATCCGCCGACTCAGGCATATCGGCCCATGTGCTACGTACGGCATTTACATATCCATCACCAAGAGCTGCGCGCATTCGCTTGTTACCGATGAATGGCGGATTTCCGACGATGTAGTCCGCCTGCGGCCATTCGGCTTTGCGTGGGTTTCGATAAATGTACTGCTCTACCTGCGCCGATTCATCCGGCACTCGTTCGCCGGTAACTGGGCTGGTTTTGGTGGTTATGCCGTCCCAGCGGGTGATGGGCTTGCCGGTTTCGTCACGCAGCAGCTCCAACGTGTCATAGACAATCAGCGCGTCACGGTGTTCGATATTATGAAAGTCGCGCAGAACTGGTTCGGGTGGGTTGATCTTGCCGTGGGTGCGGAAGTGCCACTGCAGATAGCCGATCCACAGCACCATTTCAGCAATGCGGGCCGCGCGTGGGTTGACTTCCAGGCCGAGGAACTGGTGCGGGTCGACGGTTATGCCTTCAAGCTCCAGTAGGCCTTGGGATTCGCCCAAGTCGTGCAGAAGGTTTAGTACTTCACCTTCTAGGCGCTTCATGTGCTCCAAGGTGACATAGAGGAAGTTGCCGCTGCCGCATGCAGGGTCCAGCACCCGCACATCGCACAGGTGCCGGTGGAAGGCGCGGATTTCGGCTATGGCTTCCTTGTGCTTGCCTTGGCCTTCATATGTGAGAGCGGCGACCTGCACTTCCTTCCATTCGGAGCGCAACGGCTCGATAACCGTTGGGAGTACCAGGCGCTCCACATAGGCTCGAGGCGTGTAATGGGCGCCGAGCTTGTGTCGCTCGCGGGGGTTCAGGGCGCGCTCCAGCAAGGTACCGAAGATGGCCGGCTCCACATAGCGCCAATTAGCCTTCGAGGCTTGGAGCAGCAGTTCCATTTGATCGCGGTCGAGGGGAATGGCCTGGGCTTCTGCAAATAAGCCGCCATTGAACTTGAGAATAGTGCTCTCCAAAATTGGAGAGAAACCGCCGCTGTTCATCGTCTGCCACAGATGTTCCAGCATTGGCGCGAAGGTGTCTGGTTTGTTCTTTAGGCGTTGCAGTAACTCGGTGAAACTTCGCTCAGGCAGCAGGTTCACGTCCTCGGCGAACATAGTGAAGAGGGCGCGCATGAGAAAGCTCGCAACCAGCTGGGGTGAATGCCCGGCGGCTTCGAGAGACTTGGCCAACTTGCCCAGTTGGTCGGCGATTTCACGGGTGACGCGGGCCGAACGGCGTGCTGGGTCGAGCGAAAGCGGATCAAGCCAGACGGCTCGCAGACGTTCGCGAATTTCTTCTTTGCGCAGGTCGTCAAGACGGATCCTGTGGTTGCGAGCATCCGGGTAGGGTGTGTAAGTCGCGCCCGAGCGGCTGAATTCAGCGTACAGCTCGATGTTGCGGCCCACGTCCACCACGAGGATGAACGGCGGGCGGCCTTCCTCGGCAGGCAGCGCACGAGCGTACTGGTCGGCCTGGTTATGGGCCTTGAGCATGGCCTTGTCCCAGCCGGAGCTGTCAAGGGTCTTGCCAGTCTGTTTGGCCTCTAGAACAAAGCTGCCGCGCTTGTAGAGGTCGATGAAGCCATTGTTGCTTGAGCCATCCGGCTGGTTGATGATTACGCGGCGCTCGAATACATAAGCGTTATCGCGGGTATCATCGCCGGCAGGCTCTGGTAGTGGGAGATCAAGTAGGCTGCATAGCTCAGTCAGGAACAACTGGTAATTTGCGCGCTCAGTACCACCCGCTTTGCTCCAGCGGTTGAGGAAGGTGTGCGGGTGCTCCATCACGGTATTACTCCGACTGCGTTGAAAACTTGGATTCTATCGGCTTATACGTTCAAGAGCTAAGCCAAGCTTCGGCTACGAGCCTTAGAGTGGATAAAGGTCGCGCCTCGCTACGTCAGCACGCCAGTTGCTTCGGTTACAGAACGCTAGATTTTTAGCCGCTAAAATTTCCATGCCTGGACCAGCCGAAGCATTTCATCCTGGTTGGCCTCGATGCGGGCTAATAGCGCCCATACCATGCCGGGTGTGAAATGCGTCCCACAGGCGGGCAATTGGGGGCATCGGTTGGCCATAGTTTGATAAGGCCACCGAGGCGTCCTTGGTCCGTGTTGACCTTTGCGATCTGCAGGACGTACTGAGCATCCAATGTACCTTTGATCACATGGCCGAGACCTAGGCGTCGAAGATATTCGGCAACTGTCAGGCTTGCCTTGGTTGCATTTTCTTTGATGATGGCCTCCTCATCGGCTAATACCGAGACTCGCAAGTGCTTTCCATGTTTTCGCGTGTCTTCCTTCATCTCGTTGCAACGCATGAACTGACCTCTCTCTGGTGTTCACAGAGTCGCGGCAGCGACTGCCTCGCAGAGCAAGACAGCATTGAGCGCCGAAGGCGCGAATACGCGAGAGTGAAATTAGATAGCCGACTTGTCGGTTAGCTAACTTCACCTGTCTTGCCCTGAATATTCGTATGGCTGGCATGAGTGTCAGCAGCGACCTCGGGTAAACAATAGGGTTGCTACAGCGTTCAGCTATTAGGTGATCGCTGAAACAACGGCAGTGATCGAATATTGAACGCCTGGGCAACGATTGTTCGGCTCAGCAACGGTGTGCAATAGCTATTGAACGCCGCAGGGCACGGGTAGCAATCTCTTGGCGTAGCGACGAAATGCTTGATAGCCAAAGTTGATAGATCCCTCATCATGCAAGGTCGTCCATATCCCTAACAAAGACCAACCACCTTCAATCGCTTGCAGAATATCCTCGCGTAGCAGGATGAACTGGGCCAAGTTGGTAGCAGGGCTTGAGGGCGGATAGGTTGCAGCTACTCGTTCCGCGATCCGCACAGTAAGTGGCTTCATCTCAACCTCCCGGACGGCTATGTCTCAGAGCTAGGCTCTGGCCCCTCAACTGTCAAAATCCGAATTGGTGATAAGCCAGAGCTAGACCTGTTTATCTTTAACTTCTTTAAATATTCCTTTCCTACGGTAGACCTACTCTCGTTCTTGACAGTTGAGGGGCTTTCTTTCGAAATTTCTGTCGGGGTCCTTGGAGGCGCGTTATCGGCGCTCGTTGGCTCCCATGCAGATGACTGATCCTTGAAGTTGTAATTGCCATCGCGATATCGCTTGATCACTCCGTGGAACCACCTGATCGCTGTGGTTTTGATCGATCCTGCTTTGATGGCAGCTGAGAGCTCGTTCAGCATCCGCTGCTGGTCCACGGGTGCAACCAGCTCCAGTGCCTTGAAAATCTGGCTCCTGGTTTCCGCGGAGACCAATGCCGCCAACCGCAGCGGGGGATCCCCGGCCTCCAGGGCTGAGTCGAGGGACGTAGTAGATTTTTTATTTTTTGGTTTTATTGTTTGTTTAGTATTTATATGTGCTTGTTTGTCCAGATGCGGCTGATCCGTCTTCGGCTTATCCATCTTTGGATTTTCGCAATATGGTGCAAAATCGGCCCTCTCAGACGGTTCGTCAGAGATATGCCACACCGTCTTTGCGAATCGACCTCGGGAGTCGTGGGTGCGCTCGATGCTCAAATAGCCTGCGGTCTCAAGCTCTTGCAGTCCGCTCCTGGTGGCGGCTGCACCAGTGCCATTTTTCTTGGATAGCGATTCCATTGTCAGGTACGGATAGCCGGGGGGTAGAGAAAGCAGCTTCACCAATAGTCCTAACGATTTCCAACTCAGGTTTTGGTCACTTATTACATCGTTAGGGATAATTGTGAAATGGCTGGATACCTTCCTCTTTACAATTAGGGATATAGACATCTTCGTCAGCCCTGCTCGAGAACCTTGGCTACATCAGAGGTTCTAAAGTAAATCCTTCTGCCAATTCTGACCTTGCAAGGAAGAAATTTTCTCGATACCTCATTGTCGCC
>NZ_JANIAG010000113.1:0-18134 GCF_028682155.1 Pseudomonas sp. 39004 | reverse complement strand
CCAGGATTCGGTTGGGGCCAAGATCACCGTGGTCGCCGAAGGGGTGATGCCGGGCCTGGGCGAGCCCATCTTCGACCGCCTCGACGCGGAACTTGCCCATGCGCTGATGAGCATCAACGCGGTCAAGGGTGTGGAAATCGGCGCGGGCTTTGCCAGTGTCGCCCAGCGTGGCACCGAGCACCGTGACGAAATGACCCCGAAAGGTTTCCTCAGCAACAACGCTGGCGGCATTCTTGGCGGTATTTCCTCGGGGCAGCCTATCGTTGCGCACCTGGCGCTGAAACCGACGTCGAGCATTACGGTGCCGGGCCGCTCGATCGATGTGAATGGTAATCCGGTCGAAGTGATCACCAAGGGGCGTCATGACCCGTGTGTCGGCATCCGCGCCACGCCGATCGCCGAGGCGATGATGGCCATTGCGCTGATGGACCACCTGCTGCGTCACCGTGCGCAGAATGCCGAGGTGAAGGTCAGTACCCCGGTGCTGGGCCAGCTCTGATTCGTCGGTACCAGCCTCTTCGCGGGTTTAGCCGCGAAGAGGCTGGTAAAGGCAACAACAAAACTGGCTGAGCCACCATGCCCCCGATTCCCTACTGGCGCCTGTCCAGCTTCTACCTTTTCTACTTCGCCCTGCTGGGCTCCACCGCCCCCTTCCTGGCGTTGTACTTCGACCACCTGGGTTTCTCCCCGGCGCGCATCGGCGAGCTGGTGGCCATCCCCATGCTGATGCGCTGCATCGCCCCCAACCTGTGGGGCTGGCTGGGCGACCGTACCGGCCAGCGCCTGCTGATCGTGCGCCTGGGGGCGTTGTCCACCCTGGCCAGCTTTGCCCTGATCTTCTTCGGCAAGAGCTACGCCTGGCTGGCGCTGGTCATGGCCTTGCATGCGTTTTTCTGGCATGCGGTGCTGCCGCAGTTCGAGGTCATCACCCTGGCCCACCTGCACGGGCAAACGTCCCGCTACAGCCAGGTACGCCTGTGGGGCTCGATCGGTTTCATCCTGACCGTGGTCGGCTTGGGCCGGTTGTTCGAGTGGCTGAGCCTGGACATCTACCCGGTAGCCCTCGTCACGATCATGGCCGGCATCGTCGCCGCCAGCCTGTGGGTGCCCAATGCCCAGCCGGTAGAGCAGGGCGAGCGCAGCGGCGCGGGGGGCTTCGTGCAGCAGCTACGGGCGCCTGGGGTTATCGCGTTCTATGTATGCGTGGCGCTGATGCAGCTCAGCCACGGGCCGTACTACACCTTCCTCACCCTGCATCTGGAGCACCTGGGCTACAGCCGTGGCGCCATCGGCCTGTTGTGGGCGCTGGGAGTGGTGGCCGAGGTGCTGGTGTTCATGGCCATGAGCCGGCTCTTCGCGCGGTTTTCCGTGCAGCGGGTGCTGCTGGCCAGCTTCCTGTTGGCCGCCGTGCGCTGGCTGTTGCTTGGCAACCTGGCGGATGACCCGGCAGTGCTGGTGCTGGCCCAGGTGATGCACGCGGCTACTTTCGGTTGCTTTCATGCCGCTTGCATTGCGTTCGTCCAGGCCAGCTTCGGCGCGCGCCAGCAAGGCCAGGGCCAGGCGTTATACGCGGCGCTGTCGGGCACCGGCGGTGCGCTCGGCGCCTTGTACTCGGGCTACAGCTGGAACCTGCTGGGGCCAGCCTTCACCTTTGGTATGGCCAGTGCCGCAGCCTTGGCCGCAGCCGTTATCATTGCCCTTTGTTCGCAATCGACCAGGACCCGCCACTGATGAGTATCCTCAGCGTTTTCCACCCGTCCAGCCCGGAGCTGCCGAACAAGCTGCTGACCCACCACGATGATATACAGGCAGAACAGACCCAGAGGGCGGCAAACCAGCTCATCATTCGGCGCAGGGTCGCCCAGGCGGATCGACAGGTCGTAACGGCCATCGAGCAAGTCATCCAGGCGATCGCTCAGGTCGATGTCCAGCTCCAGGGCCGGGTGCCTGGCCAGAAACGCCCCCAGGTGCGGCGCGATCACCCGGCGCCCGAATTCCACCGGCAGGCACAGGCGCAGCACGCCGACCGGCTCCTCGCCCCGGTCGGCGACACTGGCATCGGCTTCGTCCAACGCTTCGAAGATGCCCCGGGCACGCGCGTAGTAGCGGGCGCCCGCCTCGGTCAGGCTGACCTGGCGGGTGGAGCGGTTCAACAAGGTCGCCCCAAGCTCCGCCTCCAGGGCATCGACCAGGCGTGTCACCGACGATGTCGCCAGCCCGAGCTTGCGCGCTGCTGCAGAAAACCCCTGAGCATCGACGGTCGCCGCGAACATCTTCATGGCCAGGAGTTTGTCCATTTTTCGTCCATCGTTGAAAACTCGGAACGGTCCTACAATCTAGTGGGCGGGTCAAGAAGCGCGCTGCCAGGCAATCACGTCCATAGTGGAAGCACCTCCCTTTGAACGAGATGACACATGGTGCCCCTCAACGTGCTCAACCCCCTCCCGCCCTGCGACCCAACCTCTGCCGAGCGGGTCGACGAGCTGCTCAGCCGCCCCGGTGTGCGGATAGAGCGCATTGTCTCGAGCGGCCAATGCAGCCCGCCGGGGTACTGGTACGACCAGGCCGAAGGTGAATGGATCGTGCTGCTGAGCGGCGCAGCCGGCCTGCGCTTCGAGCATGAAAACCATACCCGGCTGCTGGAGCCCGGCGATTGCCTGGACATCCCGGCGCATTACCGCCACCGCGTGGAATGGACCGCACCCGGTACCCCGACTGTCTGGCTCGCGGTGTTCTACAGCAGCACCAACCCGTGGCCCGACTGAGGCTGTTCGATGCAATCGGGGCCTGCAGGTGCTGCAGGCTTTCGCGGGCAGCGACTCGACCAAAGTATGAGACCGATTGCATAGCCCACATGAACGCCTTGTTTACTGCAATTTTCAGCGCCTGATCTAGACTTTTGCCGACACCTTGGCAAGTTCAGCCCTGCGACAATCAGCCTCACAAAACTTTGTACTAACTTGTTAATTAGCTTGCTAAGGGCTTAAACTGCGCACATTCCACCTGCTGAGATCCCTGGCATGAAAGAAACACCGCGCGCCTCTGGCGCCACAAACCTCATTCTGGTCGGCCTGGGCGTCATCGTCGCCCTGCTCGGCCTGCTCCTGGCCGCTGGCGGCATCAAACTGGCCGGCCTCGGCGGCTCCTGGTACTTCCTCATCGGCGGCCTGGCCATGGCCATCGCCGGTATCCTCATCGCCCGTCGCAAGGTCGCCGGCGCCTGGCTGTATGCTGTATTCCTGGTCGGCACCGCGATCTGGGCACTGATCGACGCGGGCCTGGTGTTCTGGCCGCTGTTCTCCCGCGTGTTCATGTTCGCCGCGATCGGTATGGTGGTGGCGCTGGTCTACCCGCTGCTGGTCCGCGCCAACGGCGGCACCACCGGGCGTGGCGCCTACGGCATCGCCGGTGTGCTGGCGGTGGCGCTGGTGGTTGCTGCAGGCAACATGTTCGTCGCCCACCCAAGCGTCGCCCCTACCGGCAAAGGCCCTGGCATGACCCCGGTCGAAGCGGGCAAGGAGCAGAAGGACTGGGCCCACTACGGCAACACCGAAGGTGGCAGCCGCTTCGCTGCGCTCGACCAGATCAACCGTGACAACGTCAACAAGCTGAAGGTGGCCTGGACCTACCACACCGGTGACGTCGCCATCAGTGACGGCAACGGCGCCGAGGACCAGCTGACCCCGCTGCAGGTTGGCAACAAGGTGTTCATCTGCACCCCGCACAACAACCTGATCGCACTCGACGCCGACACCGGCAAAGAGCTGTGGAAGAACGCAATCAACGCCCAGTCCAAGGTCTGGCAGCGTTGCCGCGGCATGGCCTACTTCGACGCAACCGCGCCGCTGGCCCAACCGACCCAGCCGAACAGCTCGCCGATTGCCGCAGCCACTGTGGCGGCCGGTGCCAACTGCCAGCGCCGCTTGCTCACCAACACCATCGACGGCCGCCTGATTGCAGTCGACGCCGACACCGGTGAGTTCTGCCAGGGCTTCGGCAACAACGGCCAGGTCAACCTCATGGCCGGCCTGGGTGACGTGCCGGACTCCTTCTACCAACTGTCGTCCGCGCCGCTGATGGCCGGTACCACCGTGGTGGTTGGCGGTCGCGTTGCCGATAACGTCCAGACCGACATGCCAGGCGGCGTGATCCGTGGCTTCGACGTCATCACCGGGGCCATGCGCTGGGCCTTCGACCCAGGCAACCCGGAAGACCGCAACGCCCCGGCCGACGGCAGCAGCTACGTGCGCAGCACCCCGAACAGCTGGGCACCGATGTCCTACGACCCGGCCATGAACACCGTGTTCCTGCCGATGGGTTCGTCGTCCACCGACATCTATGGCGTTGAACGCAACACGCTGGATCACACTTACGGTGCGTCGGTACTGGCGCTGGATGCGACCACCGGCAATCAGAAATGGGTTTACCAGACCGTGCACAACGACCTCTGGGATTTTGACCTGCCGATGCAGCCAAGCCTGATCGACTTCACCAAGGACGACGGCAAGACCGTGCCTGCGGTGGTGATCGGTACCAAGGCCGGGCAGATCTACGTACTTGACCGTGCCACCGGCAAACCGCTGACCCAGGTCGACGAAGTACCGGTCAAACCGAGCAACATCCCCAATGAGCCGTACTCCCCGACCCAGCCGAAATCGGTAGGCATGCCGCAGATCGGCGCGCAGACCCTGACCGAATCGGACATGTGGGGCGCTACCCCGTATGACCAGCTGCTGTGCCGCATCGACTTCAAGAAAATGCGCTACGACGGCCTGTACACCGCGCCAGGCACCGACCTGTCGCTGAGCTTCCCGGGCTCGCTGGGTGGCATGAACTGGGGCAGCATTTCCACCGACCCGGTACATGGTTTCATCTTCGTCAACGACATGCGCCTGGGCCTGTGGATCCAGATGATCCCGTCGCAGAACAAAGGCGATGCCGCTTCGGGTGGCGAAGCACTGAACACCGGCATGGGCGCCGTACCCCTCAAGGGCACGCCTTATGCGGTGAACAAGAACCGCTTCCTGTCGGTTGCCGGCATCCCCTGCCAGGCACCGCCGTTCGGCACCCTCACCGCCGTCGACATGAAAACCCGTCAGATCGCCTGGCAGGTACCGGTCGGCACCGTCGAGGACACCGGCCCGCTGGGTATCCGCATGCACCTGCCGATCAAGATCGGCCTGCCCACCCTGGGCGGCACGCTGTCGACCCAAGGCGGCCTGGTGTTCATCGCCGGCACCCAGGACTTCTACCTGCGCGCCTACGACAGCAGCAACGGTAATGAAGTGTGGAAGGCCCGCCTGCCGGTGGGTAGCCAGGGTGGCCCAATGACCTACGTTTCGCCGAAAACCGGCAAGCAGTATGTGGTGATCACCGCCGGTGGCGCGCGTCAGTCGACTGACCGTGGCGACTACGTGATTTCTTACGCACTGCCATAAACCGCGTCATCCCCCTCGCTGGCAAGCCGGCTCCACAGGCCCTACACGGAACCTGTGGGGGCCGGCTTGCCAGCGATGAGGCCCTGAAAGATCAATCGAGACCCCGCAATGCCATCCGCAATTCGCATCACGTCTTCCCTGCTGCTTGCCCTGGCCAGCACCAGCGCCCTCGCCGACGGCGACCTCATGAACCGTAGCACTATGACCGGTGACTGGGGTGGCCTGCGCCATCAGCTCGAAGAAGACGGCGTCAAGTTCACCGGCGACTACAGCGGTGAAACCGCCTACAACGCCCACGGTGGCCTGCACCGTTCGGCCCGTTACTCGCAGAACCTCAAGCTAGGCGTGCAGTTCGACCTGTCGAAACTGTATGGCCTGGAGAACGGCGGCAAGGTTCAGCTGACCATCAACGACCGCCGCGGCAACAGTGCCTCGGAAGACCTGGTGGGCAACCGCCTGCCGATCCAGGAGAACTTCGGTGGCCTGTATACCCGCCTGACCGAACTGAGCTACGAGCGCACCCTGTTCACCCCGGCCCTCAACGTCAAGCTGGGCTACATGGCCATGGGCAACGACCTCGGCGGCCTGGACAGCGGCATTCTGTGCAACTTCATGAACGCCGGTTTCTGCGGCCACCCGCTGAACATGTCCGGCGGCAGCGGCTGGACCAACTACCCCAACGCGCACCTGGGCGTGCGGGTCAAATACGACCTGTCGCCGTCCTGGCAGCTGCGGGTGGCGGCGTTCAACGTCGACCCCGAAAGCAACGGCAACTCCAGCCGTGCCTGGCACCTGGGGCCCAAGCACACCACAGGCACCGTGGTGCCGGTGGAACTGGTGTACAAACTGCAAGGCGAGCTGCCAGGCGAGTACAAGCTGGGCTACTACTACGACAGCTCCGATGTAAAACGTATCGGCAGCGACAAGGAAGTGTCCGGCCGTGGCGGCCATTACCTGCTGATCGACCAGGCCGTGTGGAACGACCAGGGCTCGCCGGGCCGCAGCCTGCATGCCTTTGGCCAGTACTCGGCATCGAGCAAGGCCGCTTCGCCGTTCACCAAGTGGTATGGCGCCGGCGTGGTGCTGTACAAACCGTTCGAAGGCCGCCCGCGCGATACCGTGGCCCTGGGCTATGGCCGCGCCGTGCCTAACCCGCGCAGCCGCGATGTGTTGGAAGACGCCGCGTTCGACGCAGGCCAGCAGTTCCCGGACATCGACAGCGCCGAGCAGTTGATCGAACTGAGCTACGGCTACCAGGCCACCCCTTGGCTGAACCTGCGGCCGGATGTGCAGTACATCATCGAGCCTGGGGCGTTTTCGGGCAAAGCCATCGACAATGCGTTGGTCGTCGGTTTGCAGGTCAAGGCGACGTTCTGACCTTCAATGGCAGTGGAATCCTGGGGCCGCAACGCGGCCCCCGTTTTTCAGCCCTGCCGCAGGTAATCCACCAGCCGCAGCAACATGGCATCACACCCCTGCAACTGCTCGACACTGACAAACTCGTCCGGCTTGTGACCCTGCTCCATACTGCCAGGCCCGCAGACCACCGTCGGGATTCCAGCCTGATCGAACAGGCCGCCTTCGGTACCGAACGCTACCGTGCCGAACGCTTGCGAACCACTGAGCAACGCCACCAGCTGCGCCGCCTCGCTGTCAGCCGGCGTGGCCAGCCCCGGGTAGGCACTGAGTGCTTGCAGGCGGATATCGGCGCCCGCGTTGACGGCGCGCATGCGCGGCAGCAACTCAGCCTCGGCGTAGCCCTGCAACTGGTCAGCCACGCCTTGCGCGTCGAAGCCCGGCAAGGCGCGCACCTCGAAGTCGAACTCGCACTCCTCGGGCACGATGTTCAGCGCCCTGCCCCCCTTGATCACGCCGGTCTGCACCGTGGAGAACGGCGGATCGAAACGCGCGTCATGCTGCTCGGGCTGCGCCAGCCCCTCACCCATCTCGCCCAGCTTGCCGATCAGGCGCGCCGCATACTCGATGGCATTCACCCCATAAGGCGCATAGGCCGAATGGCAGGCCGCGCCATGGACCTGGCAACGCATGGCCAGCTTGCCCTTGTGGCCTAGCACCGGCTTGAGCTCGGTCGGCTCGCCAATCAGGCACAGCCGCGGTTTATGGGGCCGCTGTTCAAGCGCCGCGAGCATCGAACGTACCCCCAGGCAACCGACTTCTTCGTCATAGGAGAACGCCAGGTGCAGCGGCATACGCAAAGGCCGCGCGAGAAACGCCGGGACCGCCGCCAGCACCGAGGCAATGAAGCCCTTCATGTCCGCAGCGCCGCGCCCGTACAAGCGCCCATCACGTTCGCTCAGGGCAAACGGCTCGACCGTCCAGGCCTGGCCGTCCACCGGCACCACGTCGGTGTGCCCCGACAGCACCACACCGCCCACGTCCTGCGGGCCGATGGTGGCAAACAGGTTGGCCTTGGTGCCTTCGGCGTTATGGAACAACTCGCACTCCACGCCAAGACCCGCCAGGTAGTCAGCGATGAAGCCGATCAGCGCCAGGTTGGAATCGCGGCTGACCGTGGCAAAGCCGATCAGCCGGGCAAGCAGCGCGCGGCTGGCGAACTCACTCATTCCCCGGTACCCCGTAGCTTGGCGCTGCCGTAGGGTCGAGGGCGCGGGTCACGTAGTCCTGCATCTGAGGGCGATAGGCCTGCCACAGGCCATCCAGTTGACCGATCGGGTCCTCATCGGCCCAGTCGACACGCAGGTCCACCAAGGGCCAGGTCAGCTCCCCGGCAATCTTCAATGCCGCAGAGTGCACAGGGCCGGCCTCGCCCCCCGCCGCCATGGCCGCGTGCATGGCCGCCAGCAGGCGGTCGGCCAGATGCCCCTCGGCCTGTTCGAAGGCGTGCACCATGGCCTCGATCACCTGCCGGGAAGACAGCAAGTTACCGGCCGCAGCGCACTGCTCGCCCGCCACGGCATCATGTACACCCAGGGCCTGCTTGCCGGTGAACAGCGCGACCTGGCCATGGCTGTCGATCACCGTGACCTGGCGGTATTCGCTCCAGCCGTTGGCATTGAGCACCCGGTCCAGCGCGGCAGGCGGCAGCTGCCCCTGCTCCAGGGCATCGAGCAGCTGCGGCCCGAGGGCCGGCAAGGTGATGTTCTGGGTCGCGACCGCCCCCACACCTGCACGCACCCAGGGGCAGCGTGCCCCTACCGCAATGCTCGACGAACTGATGGCGATACCGACCTGGCCGGTTTCCTGGCAGCGACCGATGATGGAGAAAGTCATGTCATGGCTCCTGTTGTTCTGTCCAATGCACGCCATTCTGGGTGGAAGCATCCAGCACGCGAAACGACCTTTTTCCGAGGGCTTGAACAGGAAAAAACTAAGCCCCTCGCCCGCGCTGCGAAAAACCGCCAAAACACCGCTGCAAGCCACGCGAATCAAGGCCTTCGCCGTTTTATCGGCAAGCACCAGCTAAATACTATTTTCGCCATTTGTGCTGCATCCCTAGTCTGGCCCCAGGCAACGGCGGTCCTCCAAACCGACCTTACAAAAATCGCCAGAAAAGGGCTCGGACATGACTCTGAACAACATCGAAATCGACACCCTCGTCGTCGGCGCCGGCCAAGCCGGCGTGGCCATGAGTGAACACCTGAACAAGCTCGGCGTTCCGCACCTGGTACTGGAGCGCAACCGCATCGCCGAAGCCTGGCGCACCGGCCGCTGGGACTCGCTGGTCGCCAACGGCCCGGTCTGGCATGACCGCTTCCCGGGGCTCGAATTCAACCTCGATGCCGATGCATTCGCCGGCAAGGACCAGGTCGCTGACTACTTCGAACAGTACGTGCGCAAGTACAACCTGCCGGTACGTACCGGCATCGAAGTGAAGAAAGTGGTGCGTAACAGCGACCGCCCCGGCTTCACCATCGAAACCAACGAGGGCGTGATCCGCGCCAACCGCGTGGTCGCCGCCACCGGCCCGTTCCAGCGCCCGGTGATTCCGGCCATTGCGCCGCAAGACCCACGTCTGCACCAGATCCACTCCGCCGCCTATTTCAACCCCGAGCAGTTGCCCGCAGGCGCCGTGCTGGTAGTGGGTGCGGGTTCTTCGGGCGTGCAGATCGCCGAAGAACTGATGCGCGCCGGGCGCCAGGTGTACCTCTCGGTCGGCGCCCATGACCGCCCGCCACGGGCCTACCGCAACCGCGACTTCTGCTGGTGGCTGGGCGTGCTGGGCGAGTGGGACGCAGAAATCGCCAAGCCCGGCCGTGAGCACGTGACCATTGCCGTCAGCGGCGCACGCGGCGGCCATACCGTGGACTTCCGTGCCCTCGCCCATCAAGGCATGGCCCTGGTCGGCCTGACTCAGTCGTTCAGCGAAGGCGTTGCCCGCTTCCAGGACAACCTGGCGGACAACATTCGCCGTGGCGACGAGAACTACCTGGCCCTGCTCGATGCCGCCGACGCCTACATCGAACGCAACGGCCTGGACCTGCCAGAAGAGCCCGCAGCTCGCGAGCGGCTGCCCGACCCAGCGTGCGTCAGCAACCCGCTGCTCGAACTCGACCTGATAAAGGCCGGCGTCAGCAGCATCATCTGGGCCACCGGCTATGGCGTGGACTTCAGCTGGTTGCAGGTCGACACCTTCGACGCCAACGGCAAGCCTCAGCACCAGCGCGGCGTTGCCCGCGAGCCGGGCGTGTACTTCCTCGGTCTGCCCTGGCTGTCACGCCGCGGCTCGTCGTTCATCTGGGGCGTGTGGCACGACGCCAAGCACGTCGCCGGCCACATCGCCACGCAACGGACCTACCTGGCCTACCGCGACAGCGATCAACGCGCAGCGGATGACCAGCAACAACCCACGATCAGCAACGTCAGCACCCTCGGAGCCCACTGATGCCTACCCATACCCGTATCCGCATGTTCAACACCAAGGTCACCTACCCCAACCAGACCCTGGACAACGACCTGTGCCAGGCAGTGCGCGCCGGCAACACCGTCTACGTACGCGGCCAGGTGGGCACCGACTTCGAAGGGCGACTGGTGGGCCTGGGTGACCCACGGGCACAAGCCGAACAGGCGATGAAAAACGTCAAGCAGCTGCTTGAAGAGGCAGGCTCGGACCTGTCGCACATCGTCAAGACCACCACCTACATCACCGACCCGCGCTTCCGCGAGCCGGTGTACAAGGAAGTCGGCAAGTGGCTCAAGGGCGTGTTCCCGATTTCCACCGGGCTGGTGGTGGCAGGCCTTGCCCAGGCCGAGTGGCTGATGGAGATCGACGTGATCGCCGTGGTGCCGGATCAGGCTTGAGCCACCGCCTGCGCACTCAGCCAGGCCTGCGTTACCCGCGCAGCCGCCGTTAGCCGCTGTGTCCCGTGCAACTGGGCTGACGGCACTTCCACGCTGAGGCTGACGCCTTTGGGCAAGGCTGCGAGCAACTGCACCAACGGCAGTTGCCCGTGGCCCGGCAACTGCCGGCCCTGGCGCGCTTCCTGGATGATGCCGCTCTCGGGTGGCGCCTGCAGGGGCGCATCGCATAACTGCACGGCCTGCAAGTAACGCGGGTCAATGTGGGCAAGGTCCGCCACCTGCCCCCCCGCGCGAAACAAGTGCAGGGCATCGACCAGCACACCGCTGTTGCCTTGCCCCGCCCCTGCCACCACGCTGTAGGCCTGCTGCACGGTCGCCACCGGCCGCCAGCGCATGAACTCAAGGTCCACGCGCAGGCCATAACCCCGCGCCAGCACGCACAAGGCCGCGAAGTGCCCGGTCAGCCGCGCGAAATCGGCGTCATCCCCCGACACCGTCAAGCTCACCGCCCCCAGCTCTGCACCTGCCGCCAGCAACGGCTCGTAATCGGCGACCACCACCTCGGGTGTCAATGACACGAACTCGATGTCAGCGACCCGCACGCCCTCGCCCGCCATCACCGCCTTGAGCTCACGCAGCGCCTGGCTACCCGCCGCTTCCGGGTAGGCCAGTGCACCCGGCAGCACCGGATGCAAGCGCAGCCCCACCGAACTGAAGCCGGCACGGCGCGCCTCGCGCACCAGCTCGGCAGGCGCCAGGTCCAGCGCCGTCAGGTGAGCGACACCCAGGCCACTCAATAGGTCGCCCTCCCACCGCTGAGGTCGAACACGAAGCCGGTAGTGAAACTGCACTCGGGCCCGGCGATCCAGCTCACCATGTTGGCGATTTCCTCTACCTTCAGGAACCGCCCCATGGGGATCTTGGCCTTGCTCGCGGCAATGTGCTCCGGGGTCATCTCGGCCATCAGCGGCGTTTCGACCATGGCCGGCGCCACGCAGTTGAGCAACACGCCGTCCTGCGCCAGCTCTTTGGCTGCGGCCTTGGTGAAGGCGATCACCCCTGCCTTGGCTGCCGAGTACGCCGAGATGTATTGCACGCCATCCTTGCCGGCCATCGAGGCGACATTGACGATGCGCCCGTAGCCGCGCTCACGCATGTGCGGGATGGCAGTGCGGCAGCAATAGAACACGCCGTTCAGGTCAATGGCGATGACCTTGTCCCAGGCCGCTGGCGGGTATTCCCACGCGGGCACCACCGGGCCATTGATACCGGCGTTGTTGACCAGGATCTCGACCTGCCCGACCTGCGCCAGCACATGGGCGAAGGCCGCTTCAACCGAGGCCAGAGACGACACATCGACCGACTGACGCAGCACAGGCTCGAAACCCTGCTCGGCCGCGTCCCAGCCATCGACCGCGAGGTCCCAGATCACCACTTGGGCGCCCGCAGCGTGCAACCGCTGCGCAATGCCCAGGCCGATGCCACGCATGCCGCCGGTGACGATTGCAGTCTGCCCTTGCAGGTATTGGCTCATTGCTTTGCTCCATTATCGAGAGAGGGAACGTCTGGCAGGCGACGCAGGTCGCTGACCATGAACAGGTAACACAGCGCACCCAGGACGGTGATCGACGACACGAAGACCAGGGCCCAGACAAACGAGCCGGTCATTGACACGATGATGCCGATGGTCAGTGGGGTGACGATGCCCGCCGCGTTGGCGAACAGGTTGAACAGGCCGCCACTCAAGCCCAGCAGGCCTTTGGGCGCGATATCGGAGACGATCATCCAGGCCAGCGCCGACATGCCCTGGGCAAAATAGGCGATGCAGAGAATGGCGATCACCAGCGCGTCGGACTCGACATAGTTGGCCAACACAATGACCGAGGCCGTGAGCAGGCCGGCAATCACCGGCAGCTTGCGCGCCACGTTCAGGGAGTAGCCACGGCGCAGCAAGGCGTCGGACAACCAGCCGCCGACCAGGGTCCCCAGCGACGCGGCGATGAAAGGCAGCACTGCGACCCAGCCGACCTTCAGCCACGGCATGTGCCGCTCGGTCACCAGGTACGTCGGAAACCAGGTAAGGAAGAACACGTTGGTCGAGTTGCAGGCAAACTGCCCCAGGCAGATACCCAGCATGTTGCGGTGCTTGAGCAACGCCGGGATCTGCGACCAGCGGAACACCGTGGCTTTCTGGCCACCGTCGACCACGCCGCCGCCGGCGGCGATGTAGTCGAGTTCGGCCTGGTTAGCCGTGGTGGACTGGTGCGGTTCATGGTATTTGCGCCACCAGACCAGGCCATACAGGATGCCCATCAGCCCGACCGCCATCAGCAGAAAACGCCAGCCGTAGGCATGCAGCACCCAGAACAGCAGCGGCGTTAAAAAGGCCAGCCCGGTGTACTCGGCGAAGGTGTAGATACCGGTCGCCCTGGCCCGTTCACTCTGCGGGAACCAGGTCGCCACCACGCGGCTGTTGGTGGGGAAGCACGGTGCTTCGGTCACCCCCACCAGAAAACGCATGCCCAACAGCGACAGAAAGCCCTGGGCCAACCCCTGCAAGCCGGTGAACAGCGACCACAGCGTCAAGGCCAGCCAGTAGGTGAACTTGGTACCCAGCCGATCGATGAGGATCCCGCCCGGGATCTGCGCCGCCGCGTAGGTCCAGGAAAACGCCGAAAAGATCACCCCCATCATCGCCGCATTCAGGCCCAGGTCGGCACTGATACTGGGCGCCGCAATGCCCATCACGCTGCGGTCGAGGTAGTTGATCATGGTGCCGCCAGATATCAGCGCCAGGATCATGAAGCGCGTGCGAGTGCGTTGTTGCAGGCGTGCAGGGGTGTCGAACACCCCCAAGCCGATGTTCTGCTCAGTGTTCATGACGGTTGCTCTCTTGTTATTGGAATGGCAAAGGGCGCTGCGTCAGGCGAACCCGAACAGACGTCGCGGCGTGTCCCACATGACCTTGCGGCGCAGTTGCGCATCCGGCATCAGGCGCTCGGCCAGTTTCAGCAAGGGCCCGTAGTCCACCCGCGCGCGCTGGCGAATGAACGGCCAGTCGGAGCCCCACACACAAGCATCCGGGCCAAAGGCCTCGATCAGGGCATGGACGTAGGCACTGCTCTGCGCCAGCAGCGCATCGGCCGCGGCGAACTTCTGCATGCCGGACAGCTTGACGCTGGCCCGGCCGCTGCCAGCCAACTGCAGCAAGGCCTGGAAGCCCGGCTGCTGGACGCCGGCGCGTACGTCTGGTCGGCCGCAGTGGTCGATCAACAGGCGTGCCGAGGTACGCCGCAGCAGCCCGCGCAACGCCAGCAACTGGTCTTCGCAGACCTGGACCTGGGCAAACAGGTCGAGCTCGGCGAGCTTGCCGAACAACCCGTCGACCGCGTCGAGGCTCGCCACCCCGTACAGCGCCGGGTTGAAAGCCACCCCGACCACCCCTTGGGTCTGCAGCGCGGCCAGCGCATCGAGGGTGATGCCAGGGTCGACCACCGCCACGCCCTTGAAACGCCCCTGCCCTATGGCCAGGGCGTGCAACAGGCAACGGTTGTCGGTGTGGTAGCCGCTGTTGGGGCCTACCAGCAAGGCATGCTGCACACCGTAGGCCTCCATCACCCGGTTGAACTGCTCGAGGGTGGCGACCTCCTGCCCGGACGGTGCATAGGGCGCGTCGGGGTGATAGGCAAAGCGGGCGGGGTCAAACAGATGGTTATGGCAATCGATCTTGGGTTCATCAAAGATGTTCACGCAGCACTCCCGTCAAGCGCCGCTGCGCTTGCCTGCAGATCTTGTTATTGTGCGCCGCAAAGGCGGCTCGGCTGGGTTCAAGATACTGCGTGCCCAGCGGATGCGCTCATACCCAGATGGCGAAGACCATAACCAAAGGTAATGCCCATGCCCCTCGACAACGAAGGCCCGGAAGCCCGCGCGCTGGTGTTCAAACTGCGGCACATGGAAGTGTTTCGTGCGGTGATGCTGACCGGGTCGATCAGCGCGGCGGCGAAAATGCTTTATGTGTCGCAGCCAGCGGTGAGCAAGTTGATCCAGTACATCGAGGGGCGCCTGGCGTACCGGTTGTTCGAGCGCATCAACAACCGCCTGGTGCCAACCCACGAGGCGCAGATTCTCTTTCGCGAAGTCGAGCGGGTGTATCAGGCGGCGCTGGAGGTCAATGAATGTGCGTTGTCACTGGCCAGTGGCGGCCATCGCAACCTGCGCATCTCGTGCAGCGCATCGCTGTCGACCGTGGTAATACCGATTGCGCTGGCCCAGCTCAAGCGCGAGTCGCCCTCGCTGAACATCGAGTGGCAAACCTCGCTGATGGGTGAAATGCCGAACCAGATCCTGTCGAAGAAGGTCGACCTGTCGATTGCCGCCTTGCCGGTGATCCACGATCACCTGCATTCACGGGCGTTCATGCGTGGGCGCATGGTGGTGGTGATGCCGCCGGAGCACGCCCTGGCGCGGCAGGCATCCCTGACCCTGGAGCAACTGCAAGGCCATGACTTGCTGCTGTTCAGGCCCGACATGCCGTTTGGCAAACTGCTGGCCGAACACATCCACCAGCGCGGCCTGCAGCTGCAATCATTGTTGTCGTTCACCAATGCCAACGAAGCCGTGGCCCTGGTCAAGCAAGGCATGGGGCTTACCCTGATCGACGAGTTCGTGGCGCAGGACAGCGGCTTGGCGGTGGTGCCACTGGCCGAAGAAATCCACTTCGACATCAGCTTTGTCTATTCGCGCTTCGAACCGCCTTCGCACTCGGCGCTGCACCTGATGCAGGTGCTGCATGCGCAGGCGTTGAAGCTTGGCCGTGGGGTTGCGGGGTTCGAGCTGCCTGCCGCCTGAGGCAGAGAAGCGGCCCGGCAAGGCCGCCTCTGCAGGGAATCAGGCGATGGCGGCGTCCACCAACACCTGCGCTTCCTGCACCAGGCGCTGCAGGTGCGCCTCGTCGATGAAGCTCTCGGCGTAGATCTTGTAGATGTCCTCGGTGCCCGACGGCCGCGCGGCAAACCAGCCGTTGGCGGTCATCACCTTCAACCCGCCAATCGCCTGGCCGTTGCCTGGCGCATGGCTGAGGATCTGCACGATCGGCTCACCGGCCAGTTCGGTCAACTTGACCTGTTCGGGTGCCAGCTTGCTCAGCAACGCCTTCTGCCGTACATCGGCCTTGGCCTCGACACGCGTAGCAAACGGCTTGCCCAGTGCCGCCGTCAGGTCCGCATAGGCCTGGCTCGGATTGCGCCCGGTACGTGCGGTCATCTCTGCGGCCAGCAAGGCCGGAATCAACCCGTCCTTGTCAGTGGCCCAGACCGAGCCATCGCGGCGCAGGAACGACGCCCCCGCGCTTTCCTCGCCACCAAAACCCAACGAGCCATCGAACAAGCCCTGGGCAAAGAACTTGAACCCCACCGGCACCTCATACAGTTCACGGCCCAGGCGTTCGGTGACGCGGTCGATCAGGCCGCTGGACACAACGGTCTTGCCCACTGCCGCGTCGCTGCGCCATTGCGGGCGGTGACGGAACAGGTAGTCGATGGCCACGGCCAGGTAGTTGTTCGGCTGCAACAGGCCATCCGGGGTGACGATGCCATGGCGGTCGTGGTCCGGGTCGCAGGCAAACGCCACGTCGAAGCGCTCGCGCAGGCCAATCAGGCCCTGCATGGCGTGGGGCGAGGATGGGTCCATGCGGATCTGGCCGTCCCAGTCGACGGTCATGAAGCGGAAGGTCGGGTCGACCTCGGTGTTGACCACTTCCAGATTGAGCTTGTAATGCTCGGCAATCGCCGCCCAGTAATGCACCCCGGCCCCACCCAACGGGTCAACGCCCAGGCGCAGGTTGGCGCTGCGAATCACATCGAAGTCGATGACATTGCCCAGGTCTGCCACGTAGTGGCTCACGTAGTCGTGGCGATGGGTGGTGGCAGCTTGCAAGGCCTGGGCATGGTCCATGCGCTTGACGCCCGCCAGGTTCGCCGCCAGCAGTTCGTTGGCCTTGGCCTCGACCCACTTGGTCACGTCGCTGTCAGCCGGGCCGCCATTGGGCGGGTTGTACTTGAAGCCCCCGCTTTGCGGCGGGTTGTGCGACGGCGTGATGACGATGCCGTCGGCAAGGCCTTGTTCACGGCCACGGTTGTAGCAAAGGATGGCGTGGGACACCGCCGGGGTCGGCGTGTACTCGTCGTCTTTGGACAACATCACCTGCACGCCGTTGGCCGCCAGCACTTCCAGCGCACTGGCCGAGGCCGGTGCCGACAGCGCGTGGGTGTCGGCGCCGATGAACAGCGGGCCGTCGATGCCCTTCTCCTGGCGGTACAGGCAGATGGCCTGGGTGATGGCCAGCACGTGGTACTCGTTGAAACTCAACTCGAAGGAAGTACCTCGGTGCCCCGAGGTGCCGAAGGCCACCCGCTGGGCCGCCACCGCCGCGTCGGGGCGGCCGGTGTAGTAAGCGGTGAGCAGTCGGGGAATATCGACCAGCACGCTGGCCGGAGCCAGCTTGCCTGCCAAAGGACTGAGCGTCATGCAGAAACCTCGAGTTCAACGGATGTTGGTGTTGGAGCTTGCAGTGTACTGAGAGTTGCAATGCCGCGCGATGGTCTAGAGTATTTGCCATCACTCCCCGGCAACGAGGCCCCATGGCTGTCCACCGCCTGACCCGCACTCACCCCCGCCTCACGTTCGCCGCCCTGGTCGGCATCATCGGCGCCTGGCTGGTCCCGGCAGGTGACACCGTCCAGCATATCCTCGTCGGCTGGAACCTCGGCGTCTGGCTTTACCTGCTGCTGGTGCTGTGGCTGACCTGGAACGCCAACCCGGATAAAGTCCGCAAGGTCGCCCAGATCGAGGACGAAAACGCCGGGCTGGTTCTGTTTACCGTGTGCATCGCCGCCATCGCCAGCCTGGCCGCGATCACCCTGCAACTGGTCTCCAGCCGCGGCTTGCAAGGCAATGCGCTGGCCCTGCACTACCTCTACACCGGCTTGACCGTGGCCGGCTCCTGGCTGCTGATCGGCTGCATTTTCAGCCTGCACTACGCCCGGCTGTTCTATAACGGGCAAAACCACGAACCCCCACTGCGCTTCGCCGACGGCGAACGCAACCCGGATTACTGGGACTTCCACTACTTCTCGTTCACCATCAGCGTGGCGGTGCAAACGTCCGATGTCGGCGTCGCCGGGCGCGGGCTGCGGCGGGTGGTGCTGGCGCACTCCGTGGTCGGCTTCGTGTTCAACACGGCGATTCTGGGGTTCACCATCAATATTGCGGCGGGCCTGCTGGGCTAGCACCGGTTCAACTCGCACCGCTCGTCAGAAAACGCTGCACGCCTGAGAATCGTGAAATTGGCAGAATCTGCCGGGTTATTCGGCACCGCCGCACAAGGAAAACGTTTGCCGGGCCTTTTGCCGCTAG
>NZ_JANIAG010000112.1:0-18219 GCF_028682155.1 Pseudomonas sp. 39004 | reverse complement strand
TTCCATCGACCCGGCCAACGCGCCGGGCCTGGATGCCTCCGGGGTCAATGCCAACCTGTACGACACGCTGGTCAAGCGCGACCAGGGCAACCCGGAAAAACACCTGCCACAGCTGGCCGAACGCTGGGCCATCAGCGAAGACGGCAAGCAGATCACCTTCCACCTGCGCACTGACGTCACGTTCCATTCCGGCAACGCGCTTACCGCCGAGGACGTGGCCTGGTCGCTGTACCGCGTGATGAAGCTCAACTACGGCCTGGCCACCACCTGGAAGGCCTACGGCTACACCGTCGACAACATTCAGGCACTGATTCGCGCCAGCGATGCACACACCTTGGTCATCGACCTGCCACAGCCGACCGACCCGCTGCTGCTGATCGACTCGCTGGCAACTTCGCCCAGTGCGGTCATCGTCGACCGCCTGCAGGCCTTGAAACATGAAAAGAATGGCGACCTTGGCGCCGCCTGGCTGGTCACCAACGAAGCCGGCAGCGGCCCGTTCACCTTGGCCAAGTGGAGCGCCAACGATGCACTGGTGATGAACCGTTTCGACGGCTACTGGGCAGGCCCGGCAAAGATGAAGCGGGTGCTGGTGCGGCACATGACCGAATCACAGTCGCTGCGCCTGATGCTTGAACGCGGCGACCTGGACCTGGCCTATGGCATGGCCGCGCCCGACATCAAGGCCGTCGAGCGCACCGGCACGCTGCAGGTTCAGCCCTTGCAACGGGGCACCATGTACTACGTGGCGATGAGCATGAAGCAGCCTGAGTTTGCCAACCCGAAAGTGCGCGAGGCCGTGCGCTACCTGATCGACTACAAAGGCATCGACGAGCAGGTCATGCCGCACTATGGCCTGCTCAACCAGCAGCCGATGCAACTGGGCCTGGACGCACGCCTGCCAGACCCTGGCTACCGGCTCGACGTGGCCAAGGCCAAGGCGTTGCTGAGCGAAGCCGGCTACCCGCAAGGCTTCAGCACCACCCTGCGGACGTTGTCCGAACCGCCCTTCATCGACATTGCCGCACGCATGCAATCGACCCTGGCCGAGGGCGGCATCAAGGCCAGCATCGTCACCGGTACCGGCAACCAGGTGTACGGCGCCATGCGCGCACGCAACTTCGAGATGATCGTCGCCCGCGGTGCCGAGCGCTACCCGCACCCTTACTTCAGCCTGCGCACCTTCGCCTACAACCCCGACAACAGCGACGCGGCTGGCCTGCCCAACTTCCAGGGCTGGCGTGCGTCGTTCTTCGATCAACCGCTCAATGCACTGATCGACCAGGCCGGGGTCGAGCGAGACCCTGGCAAACGCCTGAACCTGTACCACCAGGCGCAGAAGCGTTACGACGAACAGGTCGGCCCGATCATGATGATTTCGCAGATGACCGACACCGCAGTCAGCGCGGTGGACATCAAGGGCTTCACCGGCGATGACGCCGAGGCGACCCGTTACCTGGGCGTCTACAAGCAACGCTGAACACTGCCGAGGGCGCCTGCGGGCGCCCCAGGTGGCCATGAGTTCACATCGAGAGCATGCCGATGATTGCCAACCTGTCTTCTACCGTTTCAAACGACAAGGCGCAGGCCGACCGCGCACCCGCGTCGAGCGTCGACGCGCTGTACAAGAGCAGCCTGCGGGTGCTGCGCCACTTGCTGCGCAACCCGATGACCCTGGCGGGCCTGCTGGTGGCCTTGCTGCTGGTCGTGGTGGCCGCCTTCGCACCCTGGATCGCCACCCATGACCCGGTGGTGCAGAACCTCGCCAATGCCTTGCAGGCACCCGGTGCAGCACACTGGTTCGGCACCGACGAATACGGCCGCGATATCTTCAGCCGGCTGGTGTATGGCTCACGCATCACCCTGTACATCATTACCCTGGTAACCGTCATCGTCGGCCCGATCGGGTTGTTCATCGGTACCGTGTCGGGTTATTTCGGCGGCGTCGTCGACACCGTTTTCATGCGCATCACCGATATCTTCATCTCCTTCCCCAGCCTGGTCCTGGCGCTGGCGTTCATCGCCGCCCTGGGCCCCGGCCTGGAGCATGCCGTGGTCGCCATCGCGCTGACCTCGTGGCCACCGATCGCGCGCCTGGCGCGCGCCGAAACGCTGTCGTTGCGCAAGGCCGACTTTGTCGTCGCGGTCGAGCTGCAGGGCGCCTCGCCGACGCGGATCATCCTGCGCCACATCGTGCCGATGTGCCTGTCGTCGGTGATCATCCGCCTGACCATGAACATGGCCGGCATCATCCTGACCGCCGCTGCGCTGGGCTTTCTTGGCCTGGGCGCGCAGGCGCCGCTGCCGGAGTGGGGCGCAATGATCTCCACCGGCCGGCGCTACATGCTCGAATGCTGGTGGCTGGTAGCCGTGCCGGGGGCCGCGATCATGCTGGTGAGCCTGGCGTTCAACCTGTTGGGCGATGGCCTGCGGGACATTCTCGACCCGCGTAGCGAGTAACTGGAGGCTTTATGTCGACGCTCAAACTCACTGTCGATTCGCTCAACGTGCGCTTCGTCAATGGCAAGAAAGAAACCCATGCGGTGCGCGACGTGTCGTTCACCCTCGGCCGGGAAAAACTGGCCATCGTCGGCGAGTCCGGTTCGGGCAAGTCCACGGTCGGGCGCAGCCTGCTCAAGCTGCACCCCGGTAGCACGCAGATCACCGCCAAGGCCCTGCAGTTCGGTGATGTCGACCTGCTCAGCGCCAGCGAGAAGGCCATGCAGAAGATTCGCGGCCAGCGCATCTCGATGATCATGCAAGACCCCAAGTACTCGCTCAACCCGGTGGTGAAGGTCGGCGAGCAGATCGCCGAGGCGTACCTCGCGCACCACAAGGCCAGCCGCAGCGAAGCGCGCGAGCGGGTCTTGCTGATGCTTGAAAAAGTCCATATCCGCGACCCCGGGCGGGTCTACAACCTGTACCCGCATGAAGTCAGCGGCGGCATGGGCCAGCGCATCATGATTGCCATGATGGTGATCACCAACCCGGAAGTGATCATCGCCGACGAGCCGACCTCGGCACTCGATGTGTCGGTACGCCAGCAAGTGCTCAATGTGCTCGAAGAGCTGGTGGTCGAGCAGCAGATGGGCCTGATCTTCGTCAGCCACGACCTCAACCTGGTCCGCAACTACTGCGACCGGGTGCTGGTGATGTACGCCGGGCGGGTGGTGGAATCGCTGGCCGCCTGCGACCTGCAGTACGCCGAACACCCGTACACCCGTGGCCTGCTGGCAGCCTTGCCGAGCATGGACAACCGCCGGCCGCGCTTGCCGGTCTTGCAACGCGACCCGCTGTGGCTCACCTGCTGAGGTAACTGACATGACCATGATCCAAGCACAATCGCTGAACCTGAGCTTCGGTGTGGGCGCTGCCTGCAACCAGGTGCTGCACGACGTCGACCTGACGGTGGAAGACGGCGAGTCGTTCGGCCTGGTCGGCGAGTCGGGCTCGGGCAAGACCACGGTCCTGCGCTGCCTGGCCGGCCAGTACCGGCATTGGAGCGGGGCGCTGAGCATTGCCGGGGCGCCCCTGCAACACAAGCTCAGCAAGGAACACTTTCGCAAGGTGCAGATGGTCTTCCAGGACCCTTACGGCTCGCTGCACCCGCGGCACACCATCGACACCGCGTTGCGCGAGCCGCTGACCATCCACGGCATGGGCGAACGCGATGACCGCATCAACGACATTTTGCTCAAGGTCGGGCTGAACGACAGCTTCCGCTACCGCTACCCGCACCAGTTGTCGGGCGGGCAACGCCAGCGCGTGGCCATCGCCCGGGCGCTGATCCTCGAACCGCGCGTGCTGCTGCTGGATGAACCGACGTCGGCGCTGGATGTGTCGGTGCAGGCCGAGATTCTCAACCTGCTGGCAGACCTGCGTCAGCGCGAGAAGCTGACCTACCTGATGGTCACCCACGACCTGGGTGTGGTCAGCCACCTGTGCGACAAGGTGGCGGTGATGCAGCAGGGGCGGATTGTCGAGCGCCTGGACAGCCAGGCCTTGAGCCAGGACCTGGCCTGCCACGACTACACCCGCATGCTGGTGCAAGCCAGCCGCGATTTCAGTGCCGAGTCGCCACGCGTGGCATCCGCCTGATCAGCCACCTCACCGCAATGGCAACTACAAGGAAGATAAAAAATGCCGTACGCAAGACCACTTCTGACCACGTTGGCCATCAGCTGCAGCCTGCCGCTGTGGGCGATGGAGCCCCCCACCAAGCTGCAGGTGCCGACGCTGGCCTATGACGAGCAGCAGATCATCCTGGTCTGGGAAAAACCGGCCGACCACGCCGACATCACCGACTACCACGTCTACGCCAACGGCAAGCTGCTCGGGGGCAGCAACGCCAACAACAACCAGGTATCGCCCGCCAAACCCTACATCGACCGCTTCTACCAGCAGGACACGCGCAATTTCCATCACCGCATCGCCATCCACAGCTACACCGCACAGGGCCTGGCGCCCGACACCGAGTACCGCTTCACCGTGCGTTCGGTGGGCCGCGACGGCAAAGAGTCGGCTGATAGCCCCGTCATCACCCAACGCACCACCGCCGTGCCGGCGTTGTACGATGTCAAACAGTACGGCGCCAAGGGCGACGGCCGCGCCCTTGACACTGTCGCGATCCAGCGTGCCATCGATGCCTGCACTGCAGGCTGCAAAGTGCTGCTGCCCGCCGGCACCTACAAGAGCGGCTCGCTGTACCTCAAAAGCAACATGACCCTGGAAATCGCCGAGGGCGCGACGTTGCTGGGCTCCGAGCGCGCCGAGGACTATCCTCGCCAAGGCTACATCCAGTACCCGTACTCCACCACCGTGCGCCCGGCCTCGCTGATCAACGCCTTGCCGCGTGACCCACGCAAGCACCAGGCATTCGAGAACATCCGCATTGTCGGCAAGGGCGTCATCGACGGCAACGGCTGGAAGCGCCATGCCGACGTGCTCGACGAGCGCGGCCAGGCGCTGCCGTTCTACCTGCCCAGCGACAATACCCGTTACCTGCAGGACGGCCTGCTGGCCAAAGCCCAGGTCGAACGTGCAGTGGCCGAGGGCATGAACGTCAAGGACGCCTATGGCCAGATGCGCTCGTCGCTGGTCACTTTGCGCAATGTCACCAATGTCTTCTATGGCGGCTTCACCGTGCTCAACCCGGCCTACCACGGCATCATGAACCTGGAGACCGAAAACGTGGTGCTGGCCAACACCACGCACAAGACCTACGACGCCAACAACGGCGATGGCATCGAGTTTGCCAACAGCCGTGGCGCCATGGTGTTCAACAACTTCTTCGATACCGGTGATGACTGCGTCAACTTCGCTGCCGGCACGGGCGCCGATGCGGTCAGGCAAAAGCCCCAGGAAGACGCCTGGATCTTCAATAACTACTTCCGCAAGGGCCACGGCATGGTCGTCGCCGGCAGCCACACCGGGGCGTGGATCCAGAACATCCTGGCCGAGGACAACGTCTCCGACGGCACCGATACCGGCTTACGCATGAAGAGCACCAACTTCATGGGGGGTGGAGCGCGCAACGTGGTTTTCCGCGATTCGGCGATGCGCAACACGGTCAAGCAGGCGTTCATCTTCACCCTCGATTACAACGACCCCAATGCCAAGCTGGATTACCAGAAGTCGACGATAGCGGGGCAGTTCCGCGATGTGCGGGTCAGCGATGTCACCGTCGAGAACGCCCAACTGGCGGCAATCGAGGTCAAGGGCGACAGCCTGCATGGGGCTTATCACCAGGGACTGGCCTTCGAGCGCGTGCGCTTCAGTGGGCCCGCCAAGGTGAAAATCGACGGCCTGCAAGGCTCACGGTTCGAGGCGGTTCACTTCAGCGAAGCCGGCACTGGCAACCCCTGGCAGGTCGGTAGCAGCGAAAGGCTGGTGTTCAAGGATGTACGGCCGGCCCCTGAGCCCGCTCACTCGCTGTAGACCGCCTGAAGCTTCTGCGCCTCACGCAGGCGCATGCGGCTGTTGCTCAAGTGCAGGAACATCGCCGCACGGGCGGCATCGACCTGCCTGCTGACGATGGCGTCGAAGATCTGCTGATGTTCGGCGTTGATGCCTGCCAGGTAGGTGCTGCGATTGCTTTGCCCGGTGTAGGCCGAGTTCATCCGGGTGCGGGGGATCAGCTTGGTGCCCAAGTGCTTCATGATGTCGATCAGGTAGGGGTTGCCGGCAGCCTTGGCGATTTTCAGGTGGAACTGGAAGTCGGCATTGGTGGTGCTACCGGACTTTTCCGGACCTTGCAGCAGCGCCTTCAGCGCCTGCTCCAGTTCGTCGATGGCCTGGGGCGTGGCCCGTTCGGCGGCCATGCCGGCGGCTTGCACTTCCAGGCTCAGGCGAAACTCCAGCAGGTCGAGCACGTCGGACAACAGCATGATGGTCGCCGGCCCGACGTTGAAGCCTTCCGGTGCCGGCATATCGAGGACGAAGGTACCGACGCCGTGCTGGGTCTCGACCAGGCCGGCCGCCTGCATCCGCGACAAGGCGTCACGCACCACCGACCGGCTGACGCTTTCGGCGGCCATGATCTGGGTTTCGGTGGGGAGTTTGTCGCCGCGCTTGAGGGTGCCCTCGCGCATGCGTTGGGCAAAGCGCTCGACCAGCGATTCGGCGAGGCGGCGCGGTTTGATTTGGGCGGTGGCGTTGAAGTCCGACATCGTCGTGCTCTTGGCTGATCAGCGGGCATTATAGTGCGTTTTGCGGCAATACTGCGGTTACAATCCTCCATCGTCTGGTTTGAATGGATCCTCCCATGGAGCGTGTTAACCCTGATCGACGCGTCAGCCTGGCCCAGCAACTGGTGCTGGAGCTGTCGCGCAGCATATTGGCCGGCGAACTGCCGGCCGGTACCAAGCTGCCGACCGAGCAAGCCTTCACCGAAGCGCGCAAGGTCAGCCGTACCGTGGTTCGCGAGGCGATGTCGCGGCTGCAGGCCGAGGGCCTGGTAGAAACCCGGCGTGGCATCGGTACGTTCGTGATGGACACCATCCGGCCGGGCGACCTTCAAGCCCACTCACATGAAAAGGGCAGTGCCCTCGATGCGGTAGCACTGCTCGAACTGCGCCTGAGCCTTGAAGTCGAGTGCGCCGCCCTGGCCGCGCAGCGCGCTACACCCGGCCAGTTGCTGACCATTCGCGCGGCGCTGGACGATGCCAATGCCGTGGGGCCGCTGCACAAGGACAGCACCCGTATCGTCTTCGAGTTTCACCTGCAGATTGCCCTGTGCACCGGCAACAGCTTTTTCATCGATGCCATGCAGCACCTGGCCGATACCCTGATGAGCGGCGCACAACGCACGCTCAGCGACGGGCAGCGCGCCCAGCACGTGCGTGAGCGCGAGCAGCTGTACGTTGCGCTCGAGCATCACGACGCCGATGCCGCTCGGGCCGCCATGCGGCTGCATCTGACCAATGCCCTGCATCGCGCGCGCAGCGCCGCTCAGGCGCCGGGGTAAAGAATGCCGTTCGGACGCCGGCGTGAAAAACTCTGAATCTTCCCGGGGTGGGCGCAGTCGACCGGTTGTAGCCAACTGACGGAGAACGCACATGTCTCGCCCCGATGAACCCAAGCCTTACACGCCAGCGGAAATCGACGATACCGAAGACCGCATGGGCAGCGTCCACGAGCTGGACTTCGATGACCGTAACGACGAACGCGAAGGGCGGGTGGGTGACGAGCGACCTGCCCGTGAAGCTGACCAGGAATTCCCGCCGCAACGTGTCGCCGAAGCCGGCATGACGGGCGGTGAGGCGCTGAGCGACAGCCTCCACGAAGACAATGTCACCTATGACGACATGAGCCCGGACACCTTGCTGGACGAGACCGGTGCCCGTGACCCGTATGAAGCCGGTGACGGCGAAGGCCCGGCTGACCAGTCCCTGCGGCGGGTCGGTGCGGGCGAAATTGGCGGCGGGTTCGGCCTGGACGAGGCAGAGCTGGCGCGTTCGGCGCCGCTGGACGGCGAACCCTGGACCGATGACGTAGTAGACGACGAGGACAAACCCCATGAATGAGCAACGCTGTGCCTGTGCCCACTGTTCTTGCACGGTGGATGTCAATGCCCTGCAACAAGAGGGCAAGGCGTATTGCTGCGAGGCCTGTGCGTCGGGGCATCGCAATGGCGAGCCGTGCCGCATGAGCGGTTGTGACTGCGCTGAGGCGTCGCGGCCAGTCGAAGACGACGACAGCGCGGTGTGAATTGGACCGCCTTTTGGGGTTGCGAGCAGCCCCAAAAGGCGCCATCACGGGTCAATGCGTTTGCCAGATCCCGTCGCTGCGCTCGCAATCTGCCCGCGCCTGGCCAAGGCTGGGTGTGTCGTAATAGTAGGTAATCACCCGCGCATCCTTGGACAACGCCGGCCGTTTCGAAGGTTGCCCACCACCGGCTTTGGGGTTGGCCAAGGCCTCCTGGGTCAAGGGCGCGATGCAACTACCTACGCTGCCATCCGCGCATCGCGCGACTTTCTGCTTCTGCGTACTGAGCATGTCCTTGCTCTCGTTGCTGCACGACCAGTTGATCGCTTCGGCAGGCAGGTTGCTGTAGCTGTAACAGGTGTGCTGCTCGACCGGCTTGACGGCTTCGCTGGAGGAACGGGTGAGCACATTGCAGGCCTCTGCCAGCACATTGGTGCTGGCAAAGCTTGTGAGCATCATCATCAACAGAGCGACTCGCATACGCTACCTCCCGGGCCGAGGCCCTTGAACGCGCTAGGCTGGGTTGTCGCGCTGGCGCATGGCCTTGGCGCGCTTTTCCAGAATCAGATACGTAACGACTGCCAGCACCAAGGGGATCAGGTAATACAGCGTTCGATACCCCAATAGCGCGGCTACCAGCGTGCCTTGAGGGATCTGGCCGTGCAGCAACGCCAGGAACACCGTTTCAAGCACGCCAAGGCCTGCCGGGATATGCGCGACCACACCTGCCACACAACTGATGAGCAGGATCCCGAGAATCGATGGGTAAAAGGCCTTTTCAGGGAGCAGCCAGAAGATCAGCAGCGCCATCAACGCCCAGTTGCTGGCGCCAAGGGCTACCTGGCACAGCGCCAGGCGCAAGGCCGGCAGGGTGACTTCATGTTCGCGCCATTTCCAGGTACGTTTTTTTGCAAAGCCGCAGGCCAGCAGGTAGGCAAGGGCGATGGCCAGCAAGCCAAACCCGATCAGTTGCAAGCCTGTAGCGCCCACCGCCCAGCTTTCGGGCAGTTTCACCAGGCGCAGGGCGAATACCGTACCGGCCAGCAGCATGTAGCCCATCCAGTTGGTCAACAGCCCCAGGGTCAGGATGCGGGTGATCGTCGCGGTGTCCAGGCCAAGCCGGCCATACAGCCGATAACGCAAGGCGACGCCGCCCACCCAGGTGGTGAAGTTGAGGTTGAAGGCGTAGCACACGAACGCCACCGGCAACACCTGCCTGGCGGGCAGCGTATGCCCTGTGTAGGCACGTGCGAGCAGGTCGTAGCTGGCAAACGTCAGGTAGCTGCACAAGGCGACGACCAAGCCGATGGCCAGGGTCCCGGGTTTGTAGGCCAGCAGCGACTGACGCACCTCGTTCCAGTCAAGGTTGCGCGCCAGCATGTACAGCAAGGCGGGTATCAGCAACAGGAACAGCAAGGTGAACAGGCGCTTGGCCCAGGTTTGCCACCGTGTGCGCGCCATCAGGTCTGCCCCTCGTGAAAATCGCCGTGTGCTTCGACTTCCGGTTGCACCGAGCGCAAGCGCTGACGGTGCGCCGGGAACCAGCCGGCTATCCGCGGGAAGTGGCGTATGGCGTGGAAGCACAGGAAGATCAGCGGTGCCCGCCACCAGTAGCCGCGGATCATCCGTTCCAGGGTGACCGATTTGCATTGTTCGCTGGCCAGCGCCTGCAGATGCTGGTGCAACTGCTGGTTGAACCCGCGATCGCGGATGAACAGGTTGGCCTCCAGGTTGAACGACAGGCTCAACGGGTCCAGGTTGCTTGAACCCACAGTGGCCCACTGGTCGTCGACCAAGGCGACCTTGCCGTGCAACGGCCGGCTGCAGTACTCGTGAATACGCACGCCGTCGCGCAATAGGTAGTTGTACAGCAGCCGCGACAAGGCCCGCACCCAGCGCATGTCGGGCTGGCCCTGCAGAATCAAGGTCACGGCCACCCCGCGCCGCGCTGCATTACGCAGTTCGCGCAGCAACCGGTAGCCTGGAAAGAAATAGGCATTGGCCACCACGATACGCTGCCGGGCCGCACGAAAGGCTTGCAGGTACTGCGCTTCGATGGCGGTGCTGCGCTGGCCATTGTCGCGCTCGACCAGCACGGCCGTGATCGCCCCGGTAGGCTCGGTGACCGGGCGCACCTCGCTGGGGGGCTGCAGCACCGGCGACATCAGGCGCCGGCTGGTGGCGTGCACCTGGGCCACCACCGGGCCGGTGACCTCGACTGCGTAGTCCTGCTTGGCCATGGGCCCGAAGTCGCCCAGGTGGTCGGCACTGTAGTTGATGCCGCCGATGAACGCGCGCTGCCCATCGATCACCACGATCTTGCGGTGCAGGCGGCGAAACAGGTTGGTGCGCATGCCCACCAGCCTGGGCTGGGGGTCGAAGGCATGAAAGTTGACGCCGGCGTCGGTCATCGCCGAGATGAAGGCGTCGGGCAGGTCGGCAGTGCCGTAGCCATCGACCGCCACCTCGACGCGCACGCCACGGCCAGCGGCCGCTATCAGCACCTGCTGCAACTGCTGGCCGACCTTGTCATCGAAAATGATGAACGTCTCCAGCAGAATTTCTTCCCGCGCCTGGGCCATCGCCTCGAATACGCGTGGGTAGTATTGTTCGCCGTTGATCAGCAACTGCACGCTGTTGCCCTCTAGCCAAGGTCGGTTCACAGGCTTATCTCCGCAGCAAGGGGGACATGGTCAGAAAGGTGCGACCACGGGTACTTCGCCAACACCTGCGCCTTGCCCGGCATGGCATTGCGCAGGTAGATACGGTCCAGCCGCAGCAGCGGCAACCGCGCCGGAAAGCTGCGCGCCGGGGTCCCGAAATGCTCGCCAAAGGCTTCGACCAGGTGTTCGGACAACACCGCATCGGCCTTCAGGCGCCAGTCATTGAAGTCGCCGGCAATGATCACCGGCGCCTTGGGCGGCAAGCTGTCGAGCAGTTCCAGCAACAAGCGCACCTGGCGCTGGCGATGGGCCTCGCGCAGGCCCAGGTGCACGCACACCGCATGTACCTGCTGATGGCCCGGCACGTCCAGGCAGCAGTGCAGCAGGCCCCGCTGTTCATTGCCCTGAATGGAGACATCGAGGTTGGTGAACTGGCGGATCGGGAATTTCGACAGCAGGGCGTTGCCGTGGTCGCCATGGGGGTACACGGCGTTGCGCCCATAGGCGAACTGCGGCCACATGCTGTCGGCCAGAAACTCGTACTGCGGGATTTCCGGCCACGCTGCATGGCGTATGGCATGTTGCTGATGGCTGCCGTGCACCTCCTGAAGAAACACCAGGTCAGCACCGGTGGCGCGTACGGCCTCACGCAGCTCCGGCAGGATGAAACGCCGGTTGAATACGGTGAAGCCCTTGTGCACGTTGATGGTCAGCACGTTCAGCCGATGCACCGTGGTGACGTTGTCGATGATGCAGCGGGGGGCTGGCAGGGTTTTGTTCAAAGCTCGACCTCCGGTGCGACGCCAGGCTCGGTGACCAGGTCGTAATCGAGTTTCAGCTTTTCCAGCAGGCGCCGGGCGTCGTAGGGCGCATGCACCTTCTGGTCGTTGTCGAAGTAGCAATAAATGTCGCGAGAGGCACGCTGGGGTGGCGCGCCGGGCACAATCAGCTGCGCGTCTTCCACCTGGCCGCCCTGGCTCCAACGCACGATGCGTTGCTTCCAGCGGCGCAAGGCGTGCGCGGTGTAGCCGCTGCTGTACAGTTCCACGTCGCCGTGCAGGCGAATGTAGACAAAGTCGGCGGTGATATCTTCGACATACGGCCATTTGCCTGCACTGTCGGCCACTACCAACGCAATACGGTGTTTGCGCAGCAGCTTGACGAAGGCTTCACACAGAAAGCTCTCGTTGCGGATTTCCACGGCGTGGCGCAGCCGTGCGTTGCCATCGATGTCGGTACTTCCATTGCCCTTGAGGCGCTCGGCACACCCTTTGGCACATTCGCGCGCGGCGTCCCGGTTGCGCGGGAGCAGTTCGAAAAACCGGGCGAAGCGTGCTTCGTCGAACGTCATGTTGGGCGGAAACTGCCACAGGATGGGGCCCAGTTTGTCACCCAGCAACAACGGCCCGGAGGCAAAGAAGTTGGCCACCGGCTCTTCGATATCCTTGAGCCTGCGTACATGGGTGATATAGCGCGGCCCCTTGACCGAGAACACGAAACCGTCCGGCGTCTCCTCACGCCAGCCCAGATACCGTTCGGGGGTTTGCAGGCTGTAGAACGAGCCGTTGATCTCGATGCTGTTGACTGCCCGCGAGGCGAACGCCAGTTCGCTGTCCTGGCGCAGCCCCTTGGGGTAGAAATCCCTGCGCCAAGGGCCGTAGCGCCACCCTGAAATTCCGATGCGGATCTCGCTCACGCTGCCTTCCTCATTGCCAGCTCTTTGAGAGGTCACTCTGAAATTGCGACTGGCACGGGCCTGTGAGGTTCAGCACGGTTGACCAACGGGAGCGCGAGCAAGAGTTGAACTTTGCCGCCGATGGCGTCTCCACCGCATACCAATGAGGGCCTGCCCATTCAATGGATGACCCCCCACCTGGAGGCAAGCATGGCCAGACATATCATCCATTTCACCGGTCCGATCAACTCATCCACCTGCGGCAACCTGATCAGCACCTGCTCGCGGGCCATGCAACAAGGCGCCGAATTGCTGCAACTGAACATCGCCACCATGGGCGGTGAATGCAGTTATGGGTTCACCTTGTACAACTTCCTGCGTGCATTGCCGATTCCGCTGCACACCCATAACTTGGGGACGGTGGAGTCAATGGGCAATATCCTGTTTCTGGCAGGCGAGCATCGCACCGCCTGTGCGTTCAGCAAGTTTCTGTTTCACCCCTTTCACTGGACGCTGCATGGCTCAGTCGACCATGCCAGGATGGCTGAATACGCCATGAGCCTGGACTACGACTTGCGCCTTTACGCGCAGATCGTCGCCGAACGCACCGAGGGCAGTGCCGAAGTGCTGGATGTGCCCCGTTACCTGATGGCATATCCGCGGATACTGGGCCCCGAGGAGGCGCTGGAGAACGGGCTGATCCACGCCATTGACGAGATGCCGATCGAATCGCAAAGCACCCAGTGGAGTGTGCATGCCTGAGGCTGCGGCGCAAACATTTGGCCTGCGGCCGTTTCATGCCACCCGTCAGCCCCGTGCAAAACGATTGAGCATTGGTGCTGATCACTGGCTCGGAACTAAGGCATTGCGCAGACAACTCTTCCATCGCAAGGAGAAACGACATGGCGCTTGAACAAGAGCGGACCAGCCAGCGCGGCGGCACCAAGGAGAACAACCCGGGCAACTTCGCCAATGACCGGGAAAAGGCGTCCCGCGCGGGGCACAAGGGCGGGAAAGTGTCCGGCGGCAACTTCGCCAACGACCGTGAACGGGCGTCGCAAGCCGGACGCAAGGGTGGGCAGAACAGCCATGGTGGCGGGCGACACTCGTGACCCAGGGCCTAGCCGATTGAACACGTTGTGAGCGGGTTCGGCGCCGCGTTGAACCCGCTTCAACGCCATCCGGGGCCACTGGTACCGAAGGTCGGCAAAAATTTTGAATTTTCTAGCACTGCCCCGATCAATCAGTGAGTCATCCATGGAGAAGAGGAGGCCCCTGCGATGCCTGGTCCACAGCTTTACATCATCGATTATCAACTGCATGGTCAGCCGCGCAGTTTCATCATTCGTCTTGAACGGTTGGACAACGCCGAAGCCTGGCATTGGGCAAGTTGTGATGCGGGCATCGGCATCATTCCCAAGTTCGGGCGGGAGAAAATCAAGAAAGTGAGCAGGCCGATGGCAGAACGCTACGGGATTACGGCGGTGAGCTGGCGTATTTCCGGGAGTAAACCCAATCAGCCAGTGGGTGACCCCGCAGTAGTGGGCTGATCGGTGGTGCAGCGATGGGCTGCGCTGCAGCCCATCGAGTCGGCAATCAGGCGCCCGATTCAGGGTCGCTGGCAGGCACCCCGGGGCGGTTTTCGTCATCATCGGTCAGGTTCGGATCGGCATCCGGGTCGTCCACCTGATCCTGGCGCCTGTCAGGTTCCAGCTCTGGCCAGTCATCTTCGACGCTGCCACCCCCCATGTGCAGTCTGTTTTTCATCTCGCAACCCTCCGCTTGGTTGAAGCCTGCTTCGATAAAAAAGGGCCCGCGATCAGGCGGGCCCAATACAGGAGTGAGAGGCGAAGCCATTGACCACCCCTCATGAACTCAGAGCGACCAGCGCCGGGGGAGGTCAGTCCGATAGCCGCACGCCCTGACCAACGGTAAAGCGCGGGTACCCTTGGCCCGCGCTCAATCAGGCTTCTTCAGCACCAAGGTGAGAATGTCGTAACTCGCCACCAGCTCGCCCAACTGGTTGCTCACCTCGACGTCCCACGCCACCACACCTTGCGGCTGCCCCAGCGGGCTGGTCTTGCCTTGGTCGATCTTGCGCTTGCAGGTCAGGCGCGCCTGAATCGTGTCGCCAATACCCACCGGGTTGATGAAACGCAAGGTGTCCAGGCCATAGTTGGCCAGCACCGGCCCAGCGCCTGGGGAAACGAACAAACCCGCCGCCGCCGACAGCACGAAGTAACCATGGGCGATACGCTTGCCAAACTGCGACTCCTTAGCGGCGATCTCATCGAAGTGCATGTAGAAGTGGTCACCCGACAAGCAGCCGAAGTTGACCAGGTCCGCTTCGGTCACGGTACGCCGGTGGGTCAGCAACGACTCACCGATACGCAGGTCCTGGAAGTAGCGGCGGAACGGATGCACTTCGCTTTCGATTACCTCGGCACCGCGTACATACTCGCCCGTCACGGCGCTGAGCATGCTCGGCGAGCCTTGCACTGCGGCGCGCTGCAGGTAGTGCTTGACCGCACGCAGGCCACCGAGCTCTTCGCCACCACCGGCGCGCCCAGGGCCGCCGTGCTTGAGCTGGGGCAGCGGCGAGCCATGGCCGGTGGACTCCAGCGCGGCTTCGCGGTCCAGCACCAGCAGGCGACCATGCCAGGCGGCGGCGATTGGGATGGCCTTGGCGGCAACGGCTCGGTCGGCGGTGACCAGGGTCGCCACCAGGCTGCCCTTGCCGCGGGCAGCCAAGGCCAAGGCTTCGTCAAGGTCGTCGTAGGCCATCAGCGTGCTGACCGGGCCGAACGCTTCGATATCGTGGGCACCGCCGTCGGCATGCGGGTCGCGCGCCTGAAGCAGGGTTGGCGCAAAGAACGCCCCTTCGGCAACGCCCTCGCCACGCGGCGCGAACCCGTCACTGGCGCCAAACAACTGGTCGCAGCTCTGCAGCAGGCTGCGGACCCGCTCGCCAACGTCACGTTGCTGATCATGGGAGGCCAAGGCCCCCATGCGCACGCCCTCCAGCGAAGGGTCGCCGACCACCACCTTGCTCAAGCGCTCGCGCAGGCGGCTGGCGACGGCGTCGATGTGCTTGGCCGGTACGATGGCGCGGCGGATGGCGGTGCATTTCTGCCCGGCCTTGGTGGTCATTTCACGCACCACCTCCTTGATGTACAGGTCGAACTCTTCGCTGTCCGGGGTTACGTCCGGGCCGAGGATTGCGCAGTTCAGCGAGTCCGCCTCGGCGGTGAAGGGCACCGAGTTGCGGATCAGGTTCGGCGTGACACGCAATTTGGCTGCGGTATCGGCGGAACCGGTGAAGGTCACCACATCCTGGCCCTGCAGGCGGTCGAGCAGGTCGCCGGTGCTGCCGATCACCAGTTGCAGGCTGCCAGCCGGCAGCAGGCCCGACGCGTGCATCAGGCGCACCACGGCTTCGGTCAGGTAACTGGTGGATGTGGCGGGTTTGACAATGCACGGCATGCCGGCCAGGAAGGTGGGCGCGAACTTCTCCAGCATGCCCCAGATGGGGAAGTTGAACGCATTGATATGCACGGCGACGCCAGCACGCGGCACCAGGATATGGCTGCCGGCGAAATGGCCTTGCTTGCCCAATGGTATCGCCGGGCCTTCGTGCACCAGGTTGCCCGAGGGCAGTTCGCGGCTGCCGATGCCGGCGTAGGCGAACAGCGTGGCATTGCCGCCTTCGATGTCGATCCAGCTGTCGGCGCGGGTGGCGCCACTGTGGTGGGACAGGGCGTAGAGCTGCTCTTTGTGCTCGGCAAGATATAGCGCCAAGGCCTTGAGGCGGGCTGCGCGCTGCTGGAAGTCCATGGCCATCAGTGCGGCCAGGCCCCGGGCGCGGGCAAAGTCCACGGCTTCGGCGAAGTCTGGGCGTTCTTCATGGCTGTAGGCCAGGACATGGCCGTTCAAGGCGCTGCGCAGGGCCTGGGCGCCGTGCTGGCCGATCCAGCGGCCAGCGATGAAGCTCTGCAGGGTTGGGGCGTCAGACATGCTGTTCTCCTTTTGAGGGCGCTGTTACCACAGCGCCAGGGTGTAGCCGATGATCAGGCGGTTCTCGTCCACGGCATTGGTCAGGCCATTGCCGGAGCGGAAGGTGACGTTGCGCCAGCGCAGGCTGACGTCCTTGAAAGGGCCGCTCTGGATGACGTAGGTGAGGTCGGTGTCGCGCTCGCGCTCACGGCCGTTGCTGACGGTCGCGGTCTCGGCGTGGCGGCCGTCGGTGTAGCGGGTCATGAAACTCAGGCCAGGGATGCCCATGGCGACGAAATCGTAGTCATAGCGCACCTGCCACGAATCGAGCCCGGCGCGGGTGAAGGTGTTGTAGGTCACCAGGTTGACGGTGAACGGGTCGCCGCCGTTGACGAAGGGGAAGGCGCTGTCGCCGGACATCTGCTGCCAGGTGGCAGTGAACTTGTGCGCCCTGACGCCGAGGGTGAACATGGCGTTGAAGTTGCGGTTGTCGATGTTGCCGGCGCGTTCGGCGCCATCATTGCGGCTGTCGAAGTAACGCAGGTCGCTGCGCAGGCTCAGGCCTTCGCCCAGCGGGCGGGTGTCGACCAGGCCGACGAACTGCTGGCGGTAGATGTCTTCGAGCTTGGCGTAGTAGTAGCTGAGGCTGGTCTGCGGGGTAATGGCGTAGCTGCCACCGCCGAAGTCCAGGTGGTCGCTGCTGGCGGCGCCGTAGCCGATGTCGTCGCGGCCAGACGAGTCGCGCAGGTTGGCCTTGGTCAGTCGT
Source organism: Pseudomonas sp. 39004 (assembly GCF_028682155.1). NCBI lineage: Bacteria > Pseudomonadati > Pseudomonadota > Gammaproteobacteria > Pseudomonadales > Pseudomonadaceae > Pseudomonas > Pseudomonas sp. 39004. The sequence continues at coordinate 917 of NZ_JANIAG010000112.1, read as the reverse complement.
CCGGCGTTGACGGTCAGGCCATTGAGTTCCTGGCTGGTCAGCAGCCCGCCCTGGAAGGTCGAAGCCAGCAGGCGGGTGTCGTTGTACACCACCACCGGCAGGATCGGCTGCAAGGTGCCCAGGCGCAGGGTGCTCTTTGACACGCGCACTTTACCGGTCAGGCCCAACTCACTGTAATCATCGACAGGCTCGTGGCTGTTCGGGCCAAACGGCAGCAGGCCGGTGTTGCGGCGGTCACGGCTGCTGTCGAGCTTGACGCCCAACTGGCCCATGGCATCCACGCCGACGCCTATCGGGCCTTCGGTGAAGCCCGATTCCAGGCGGGCAGTAAAGCCTTGGCCCCATTCCTCGGCCTTGGCCTGCGGCGCATTGCTCTGGCGGAAGTCGCGGTTGATGTAGTGGTTGCGCAGTTCCAGGCGCGCATGGCTGTCGCCGACGAAGTCCGCCATGGCCGGCAAGGGCAGGGCGAGCGTGGCAAGCCAGGTGAGGCAAGAGAAGCGAGTGCGGTTCATTGTTGTTGTACCCGACATGGTTGTTCTCGAAATCAGTGCTTGCTGGCGCCGGCGGCGCCAATACCGGTCATGGAGCGAATGAACTGCGCCAGGTAGCGGCCACGTTCTTCGGTGGCCCGCGCCGAACTGTCGGTGACCGAGAACACCCAGGCGCCGAGGAACGCCAGGCTCATCGAGAACAGCGCCGGGTTGCTGTAGGGGAACAGTGCCTGTTCGTTGTGCAGCACGTTGACCCACACGGCCGGGCCCAGTACCACCAGCACGACGGCCGAGAACAGCCCGGCCATGCTGCCGCACACCGCGCCGCGGGTAGTCAGGCCCTTCCAGAACATCGAAAGCAGCAACACCGGGAAGTTGACCGACGCGGCCACGGCCAGCACCAGGCCGGAGAAGATCGGAAGAGCA